>CAYUPG010000021.1:0-19491 GCA_964446515.1 uncultured Treponema sp. | reverse complement strand
ATCCTTGAAGACCAGTATGCGCCGCGCCAAAGAGATCAGTTCCGGCATATCCGAAGAGATGAGGATGATGCTCTTGCCCTCCTCTTTAGCCATGCGCCATATCAGGTCGTGTATGCTCTCCTTGGCTCCCACATCGACGCCGACGGTGGGCTCGTCAACGATCAGGATGTCGCAGTCCGCAAGAACCCATTTGGCGATGGATATTTTCTGCTGATTCCCGCCGGAAAGATTCTCCACCCGCTGCTCCGCCGAGGGAGTCTTGATGGCAAGGCGCCCTATCATATCCCGTGCCCGTTCAAGATCCCGGCGCGGGCTGAAGAAGCCCAGGAAGCGGGCTAGGCGCTTCCATACCGTGATGGTCACGTTGACCGACACCGGAGCGGAGAGGATGAGACCTTCCTCCTTCCGGTTCTCGCTCACGTACCCTATGCGGTACTGCTCCAGGGCTTCGGCGACCGAACGGATGCGGGCGGGCCGGCCGTGGACGAGGATTTCTCCCGAATCCAAGGAATGCTCACCGATGACGGTCTTGGCGAACTCCGTACGGCCGGATCCTACGAGTCCGTAGAGGCCCAAGATCTCTCCCTTCTTAAGGGAGAGGGACAGACCGTCGAAGAAGCGGTTGCGGAGCGTCCGCACCTCCAGGGCCGGGGCTCCGTCGGTAACGTCCAAGAAACCCCTGAAGTCGTAGCAGACGTTCCGGCCTATCATCATGGAGATGATGGCATCCTTGTCCAGCTCCGAAGTGGGCCGGGTTCCGATGAGCCGCCCGTCCCGAAGCACCGTCACGAGGTCGCTCAGGGCCAGAACCTCCTCGAGCTTGTGGCTCACGAAGACGATCGCCGTTCCCTGGTCCCGGAGCTTGCGCAGGAGAGCAAAGAGCAGCTCCGCTTCGTGCCTGGTCAGGGAGGATGTGGGTTCGTCCAAAAGCAGAAGGCGCGCCCCGGAGGAAAGCGCCCGGGCTATCTGCACCAGCTGCTTCTGGGCGGCGCTCAGGTCTTTGATGGGCGCTTCGGGATCGACCTTCAGATCAACCAGCTCCATGTAGCGCCGTGCCTCCGCGTTGAGCCTCTTCCAATCAACGAAGGGCCCCCGACGGAAGTCCGGAAGCTTGTCCAGCATGATGTTCTCCGCCGTTGAAGCCAGGGGAACCACCTGGATCTCCTGATGCACTATGCTTATCCGCCGCCGTATGGCGTCCCGGTAATCCTTGAGGACCGTCTCCTCCCCTTCGAGCAGGAGGGTTCCCGAATCGGGCCGGTAGATGCCGCAGATGATCTTGATGAGGGTCGACTTTCCCGCACCGTTCTCCCCGAGGAGCGCATGGATGCGGCCTGCTTCGAAGGAAACGCTCACCCCGTCCAGGGCGGTGACGCCGGGAAAAGTCTTGGTCACTGATCGGATTTCAAGCATATCGTCCATCGTCCTTGGAGTTGAATCGGATGCCGGGGCGCGCGGCACGGCGGGCCGAAGCCCGCCGCGTCCGCACCCCCGGACAGCACTTACTTCGTCAGGTACTTGGCGGTCATCTCCGCCTTGATGCGGTTGGTCACCGCCGTCAGATCCTGCTTGTAGGACCCGACATTGCCCTTGGTGACCACCACGACGCCGCTGTCCACCTTGTACGCCCCCGAGGCAGGTTTGTATCCCTCGGATAGATACTTCAGGGCGAGCAAGGAGAGATAGCCGTGGCCGAAGGTGTTCTGAGCGATGGTGGCATCCAGAAAGCCCTTGGTTATCGCGTCGAGGATGATGGGATCGTCGTCGATCCCGCAGGCTGCGATGTGCTTCTTGGTCTTGGTCTCGTAGTCCGTAAGGATCTTCGCCAGAGCGACGGTGGGCACGAAGCCCGTGGTGATGATGCCCTCCACGTAGCCCCCGGCTCCCGCTATGGCGCTCTCGATCTTCTCCACCGCCTCCTGTTCGGACTTGATGCCCGCCACTTCGATGACCTTGACGCCGGGCGTCTTCGCGAGCACCTCGTCGATGCCTTCCTTGCGGAGCTTCGTGTTCGGATCCTCGAGCACCTCAAGCACGTTGACGACCGTACCCTTGCCGCCCATCTTGCCGACGACGAATTCCGCGGCGACCTTGGCGGCGGCCTTGACGTCCGTCATCACCGCGAAGCTCGCGGGGGTGGGCTCGAAGGTGGACCCTCCGAAGTTGACCACACGGCCGGCGCTGCGCTTGACGATCTCGTCGTAGAGGCCGTTCGCGGCGCTGGCGTCCGCAGGGTAGGCGGAGAAATAGGTGTATCCCTCCGCGGCCAGGGCGAGCATGCCCGTGTTCTGGCTGTCCATGTTCCAGTCGGGGCCGACCTGTTTCTTGACCTGGATGCCGAAGTCCTTCTCGAAGGCCTCCACCCCGATCTTGACCGCATCGAAATACGGGTGCGGCGCAGGCACGTACCAGGCGAATTTGGCGGCCTTGGGAGAGCGGGCGGCGTCGGAACCGCCGGCGGCGAAGACGGCGCCTCCGGCTAAAGCCAGAACGGCGACGGCAAGCAACAGTTTCTTCATCATAAGATCCTCCTTTGCACTATTTCCACCGGCCTAGGGCCGGGTGTTCACAAACGCTTGGACCGGGCGGCTACGTTGGACCGGAAATACTCCACCAGCACCGCCAGCAGGATGATGACACCCAGAAAGGTGGACTCGAAATAGACGTTGACCCCGATCATGATCAGGCCGTTCCGGAGCAGGGCCATGAGGAGCCCCGAAAAAAGGAAACCCGGAGCGCTGATGACGCCGCCGCTCAGTGCGGTGCCGCCGATGACCGTCACGGCGAAGGAGACGATAAGCCAATCGCCGCCGGTGGCGGGCTGTGCGGTGCCCATGCGGGACACCCAGAGGACGGCGGCCAGGGATGCCAGGACTCCGGAGAGGATGTTGGCCAGGAGTATCATCCGATTCGTCTTGATCCCCGAAAGCCGTGAAGCCTCCGCGTTGCCTCCCGTTGCCAGAAGCTGCCTTCCCAGCAGGGTGTAGCGGAAGACTACATACACCAGGACAAGCATCAGAACCATCAGAATCACCATGTTCGGGATACCGAACAAGTCGCCCTTGCCCAGAGCGGTAAAGGACGGGGGAATCTTCGAATACGGTCGTCCCTGGGAAATGCCGTTCACGAGGCCCTGGAAAATGAAGCTCGACGCCAGAGTGACCACGAAGGAATTGAGCTTGAAGCGGGTGATGAAGAAGCCGTTGAAAGCGCCGGCCGCAATGCCCGTCAAGAGAGCAAGAAGCACGGCGACGGCGGTGTTCAAACCCAGCATCTCTACCGAATGTCCCAGTATGACCACCGATAGTCCGCCGATGGCGCCCAGGGACAGGTTCATGCCCCCCACGAGAACCACCATGGCCTGGCCCAGGGCGATGAATACGTTCTGCGCAGCGGCGCGCCATACGTTGAACTGGTTGAAGGGGGTCAGGAAGTTTTCCGTCCCCAGAGAAAATAGCGCGAACAGCAGGACCGTCGCGATGACGGCGCTGGCGTCGTTGCGCCGCATGAAGGCCCGCAGCAGGGCCGATCCCCGCCGGCCGCCGTTAGTGGTGCTCACCGTTGTTCCTCCTCAATACGTCCGTAGGCGGCCCTCAGGCTTCGCCGTTGAATTCCCTGACTGCGTCGAACAGGGCGACCACATTCTCAGGCGGCACGTCCGGCAGGATGTTGTGGACCGTGTTGAAGACATAGCCGCCGCCGGCGGAGAAGATCTCCAAGCGCTCCAAGACCTGGGCTCGGACCTCCGCAGGGGTACCGCGGTTCAGAACCGTGCGCGTATCGATGCCGCCGCCCCAGAATGTTATGTCCTTGCCGAATTCTCGCTTGATACGTTCCGGCTCCATGCCCCGGGCATTGGTCTGCACCGGGTTGACGATATCGAACCCGGCATCGATAAGATCGGGCAGGACCTGGCCTATGGAACCGCAGGAGTGCAGGAAGGTCTTCATGTTCGACCGGGACTTCACGAAATCGCAGAGCTGTCGATGGCGGCCCTTGAACAGGGAGCGGTATATCTCGGGGTTCATGAAGGGCCCGTGGTCGGTGCCCAGGTCGTCGCCGAAGCGTATTATGTCCGCCGTGTCCCCCACCGCCTCGATAACCTTCGCCAAGACGGCCAGGTGGCGTTCCAATAGGGCGTCCAGCAGGGATTCCACCTTTTCCGGTTCCATAAGAAGGTCCACGAGGAAGTTGTCTATCCGGCGCAGGAAGGTACCCCATTCGAACAGGTTGCAGCCCACCACCACCATGAGGGCGCGGTCGCTCGTGCGGCGCAGCTCCTGGGAACGACGCCGTAGCTCGGTCCAGAAATTCGGCCTGCCTGCGTTGTCCCAAGGGGAATGCACCAGGGCGGACCAAAGGACTTTGCCCATGGCATCGTCCAATCCCGACCAATCGGCGGGCCAATCGTCCTGATAGGGGAAAACCGTCTGATCGAAGAAGGCCGCCCCATCGGGCATGCGCGCTATGGGCGTGCCGTCCCGGTGCCGGACTATCCAGGCGCCGTCTCCGCCCTTTTCCGGGCGGAACCAGGAAGGATACTCCGCCGCATCTCCTGAACTCAGGACCACCGGATACCAGTCGGAGGCTTCGGTATTGAAGGTCCTGCCCAGATCCACCACGTCCACACCGAAACGGTCGAGGGCCCACTCTTCCGGCTGAGCCAGCTGCTGCACCACGTCGTAGACCCTGGTGGAACCATCCGTCCGGCCCAGATGAGATCGGAGGCGGGCATAGGCGGCGGCCGAAATGCCGGAGCTTGGTGTGGATCCCATATCGACCGGAACCTTGTCCGGCGTCCTATGTTCTATCGCCGCGATAATCCGTTCCCTGGCAGTCATCGGTCTCTCCTCTGGTGATAAAATACATGGGAATATTTTACCTAAAATACTGCTTTATTTTGCTAATTTATTGGTAAAGCGAGTATACCATGGAATATTGGATTGTCAAGAAAAATCACACCCAGGCAAGAATGCAACTATCTCATTACTAAATAATAAATTAAAAAATGAAGCAAACAGAGATTATGATTTGACAATAGAAAAAAACAAGAGTAGTATTGTGCTAAATATTTTAGCAACGAGAGTCACCATGGAACAACCCAAGCGTAAAACGAAGCTCAAGGATATCGCCGAAGCGGTGGGAGTATCTATGACCACCGTATCCTTCGCCCTTTCCGGCAAGGGACGGGTGTCCGAGGAAGTACGGGCCGCCGTCGAAGAGGCGGCGGAACGCTTGGGCTATGAACGCAAGGGAGAGGACGCGCTGCCGAGCAAGGGGCGCATGTATGCGCTGCTGCTCAATCTGGACTCCGAATGGGATAAAGTATTCTCTCTCATCAGGCCCATCATCGTGGAAATAGAGACTGCCTGCAGGCGTGAGGGAGCATACTTAAACCTATTGCCCGTGAACATGCGGGAGGCCGATGAGGATATTCTCAAAAAGATCTACGCCTTGCGCTGTGCCGGGGTCTTTTCAATTCATCTTGCCCGAGAATCGCTCTTTGACCGGTTGGAAGGTCATGGGGTTCCCGTTGTGGTGATCATGAACGGAGCGTTTCAGGATCGCTACTCCTCCGTTCTTGTGGACGATTATCAAGGCGCCTATGAGGGAGCATCCCATCTCTTGAAGCTCGGACATGAGCGTATCGTCTATGTGGACACGGACCGACTCGGCCTTACGGTGCTGAGCACCGACCGGTACATCGGCTTCAGAAAAGCCCTGGAGGAACGCGGGCTCCCCTGTCCGCCGGAGCGGAAGATATTCGCACCGATAAACGACGTGGATTACCTCGACAGCCGCATCGCTTCATTTATGGCCTCGCCGCAACGCCCCAGCGCATTCTTTGCCCTGGACGATCAAATGGCAGTACGCGTACATGCGGCGCTCCGCAAGGCAGGCTACCGTATTCCCGAGGACGTTTCGCTGCTCGCCCCGGGCGACGTAATGGACTACGAAGATCCGTCGATTCCCCGGATAACCACCATGCGCATCAACACGCCGATGATGGGGCGTCTGGCGGCGGAGATGATGCAGGACCGCATCGAGTGTCCCGAGGCGGAGCGCCACGTCATCAAGATAAAACAGCAGCTCGTCCAGCGGGGTTCCACCATGGCGCTGCGCAGGGCTCCTCTGCGCAGCGTGCGGTCGGACACCGGAAGGGAGCGGGTCTTGGCTGCCTTTGGATTCCAGGAGACCTACCCGCCGCCGAAATGGCTTGGGACGGACTGCAACATTTTGGACCGGCTTTCGGTAGAAACGGGTTTAGCAAAGGATGAGCTTCGTAAAAGGGTCGGGGACGACATCAGGGTGCTCTCGGTTGCCGAACAGGCACCGTGTCCCTATCGCCCTCTAAGCGGACCTATAACGGCTGAATCCCTCAGGAACTACCCGTGGCCGCAGGCGGAGGGCGCGGACCTGTCCGGACTTAGGAAGGAAGCGGAATCCTATGGGGGAGAATACGCGCTGGTGGGTGGGGATACTTCGTCGTTCTGGCATGATGCCGTTGCCGTGGCCGGTCCGGAACGTCTGTTCGAGCTTATGGAGGATGAGGGGGATCTTGCGGCGACGCTCATAGCACGAACGGCGGACTGGCGTCTGGATCGGGTAACCCGCGTCTTTGAAGAGGCAGGCGATCTGATCGATCTCTTGGTGATGCGCAACGATTTCTGCGGCGAAGGCATGCCCTTCCTTGACCCTGACCGCTTCGCGCGTTTCGCTCTGCCTGCCCTGCGCCGTTTCGTGGAACTGGCCCACCGGTACGGCATCAAAGTCCTGCTGGAGACCCGGGGTTTCATACAACCCTTGCTGCCTCAGCTGATAGCCGCCGGAGTGGACGGGGTGCACGGATTCGACCCCCGGTACCCCGGTCTAGACGGACGCCGTCTAAAACGCCGCTACGGAAAGAAACTGCTGCTCAGCGGCATGCTCAGGCAGGGCCGGGCGGAACCGGAAACCACCTTGGACTATATGGTCCCGGGGGGAGGTTTTATCGCCGCCCCCTGCGCCTCGACGATCGAAAGCATCGCAGCCGGGGAACTTATCGACCTATTCGACCGCACGGCAGCGTGGAACAGGAACGGCTAAGGAGCATGCAGCTCCTCAGCCGAATACCCCTAATCGAAGACTACCGCCACCTTGCCGCACTTGCCGGAGGCCATGAGGCTGTAGGCTTCGGGAGCCTGGTCGAGGGAGAAGCGGTGGGTGACCAGGTCCTCGGGGTGGATGTTCCAGCGCACCAGGCGCTCCACCAGGTCCTCCATGCGCCAGATCGAGGTCACCCATGAGCCGTAGATGGTCTTCTGGTCGTGGATGATGTCCGGGCTGGGGTTGAAGGCGACGGTGCCTCCCTCCCCCACCATGGCCATCTTTCCCCACTGCCGGGTGGCCCGGATGGCCAGGGCGCGGCCGTCCGGATGGGCGGAGCAGTCCACGGTCTTCTCGAAGCCCCGGCCGTCGGTCAGGTCCTTGAGCTTCTCCAGGGCGTCGGGTCCCGGCGCGACCACGTGGTCCGCCAGGCCCAGCTTCTTGGCCAGCTCGATGCGCTCGGGAAGGACCTCCACGCCCACGAGGCGCCGGGCGCCCAGGGCCCTGGCGAGCATGAGGGCGGCCAGGCCCACCGGCCCGAGGCCCGTCACCAGGACGTCGTCGTTGCCGTTGATGCCGATCTTCTCCAGGGCCTCGTAGACCGTGCCGAAGCCGCAGGCCACCTGGGCGCCGTCCACGTAGGTCAGGGAATCGGGGAGCAGGACCAGATCCTTCTCGTCGCAGAGCATGTAGGGGGCCATGCCGCCGTCCCGCTGCCAGCCGTAGGCCGCCCGGTGGGGGCTCGAGCAGGAGATCATGTAGCCCATGCGGCAGTCGTGGCAGACCCCGCAGCCGGAGATGTGGTAGACGACCACCCGATCTCCCGCCTTGAAGCGCTTGCAGCCCGGGCCCGCTTCCACCACCTGGCCGGCCGGCTCATGGCCCGCGATGACGCCCTGGTAGCCCTCGGGCCCCTTGCCCAGATGTTCGCGGTAGATGGCCCGGATATCGGACCCGCAGATGGTCGAGGCTTTCGTAGCCACGAGGACCTGGCCGTGCCCGGGGGTGGGAATGTCGTAGTTCCTGAATTCCACGGTGCTGTTGCCCGGCAGTATTGCGCCTTTCATCGTTCCTTCCATAATTCGATCCGCTCCTTTGCCGCCCGAGTTCGCCGCAGGGCGCGCCGCGGGCGGCGCTTCGGGGTGTCGCCCCTATCGATTCCAGCCGGGTATGGTCCCGTCCAAATCCCAAAGATCTTCCCAACCCCGGGCGCCTTCCCAGAGGAAGACCTGACCCTTGATGAGTCGGCAGTTCCGGTCCACCGCCGAGAGGGCGGCCATCTCCTCCAGGGAGAGGGGGTCCGAGGCCATGGCTTGAAGGTTGGCCAGGATGTTGCGCTCCTTGACGGAGAAGGGGATGGGGATGTGTCCCCGCCCCATGGCCCACTTGAGGCAGACCGCGGCGGGGTGTATGCCGTGGGCCGCGGCGACGGCCTGGACCACCGGGTCCTCCATGTCCACCGTATCGTCGGCGGTGCGGTCCCGCTCGGGGCGGCCGGGGGACCCCAGGGGCGAATAGCCGATGGGCACTATGCCCTGGGAAACCACGTAGTCGAAGAGCTCGCCCTGCTGGAAGTGGGGATGCAGCTCCATCTCGTTCACCGAAGGACGTATCCGCGCGTCCGCGAGGAGGAGCTTGAGCTTGGGGATGGTCATGTTGGAGGTGCCGATGTGGCGCACCAGGCCCCGGTCGACGAGCTTCTCCAGCTCGCCCCAGGTGTCCATGAACTCCCCGTGGATGTAGGGCCGGGCATCCGGGGCCCGGGAACTCACGTCGCACTTGGGGGGATGGAAGTTGGGGAAGGGCCAGTGGACCAGGTACAGGTCCAGGTAGTCCAGGCGCAGGTCCCGGAGGGACTTCTCGAAGGCTCCGGCCACATCCTTGGGGGCGTGCTTGTCGTTCCAGAGCTTGCCGGTGATCCAGAGCTCCTCCCGCCTCAGCGCCTGAGCGCCGCCCTTTCCGGCGAGAGCCTCCGCCAATACGGCGCCTATCTCCGCCTCGTTGCCGTAGACCGCGGCGCAGTCTATATGGCGGTAGCCTATGCCCAGGGCGTAGCGCACCGCCGCCGCCACGGCCGCGGCGTCCACCGCGTCGGAGCCGAAGGTCCCGAGCCCGATGCCCGGAATGGCCCCGCCCCCCGGGAGGGCGTAGGAAGGGATAAGGGCGGGATCCACCCGCGTCTGCATGTTCTTGTCCATCGCGTTACCTCGAAGCCATGGTAGACCCGTACGCCCCGGAACGCTATACTCAAAAAGCGCATAGTATATCCTCTTTTGCGCAGAATCTTGATTCCGGAGGAAGGCGGCGTGCGCATACAGCTACTCATAGGCCTGGACGACGCCTACGGCCGGGCGGTGACCCGGGGCATCATACGCTACGCCAAGGGGCGGCCGGATTGGCGGCTCTACGGCTACGACCGCATCTTCATCGACGGACCATCGGCCGCCGGACCCGACGGCGCGCCGTCCGCAGACGGTGTCCCGTCTCCCGACGGCGTACCGTCTCCAGACGGCGTACCGTCACCCGACGGCGTCATCGCCCGGGTGGAATCGCCCGCGGACGCCCGGGCCCTGACCGCCCTGCCCTGCCCGGTGGTGGACGTAGCCTGCGCCTACCCCGGCACGGGCCTCTTGGAGGCCTACAACGACGACGCGGACACGGGGCGCCGGGCGGGGACCTACCTGAAGGCCCTGGGTTTCCGCTCCTTCGCCTTCTGCGGGGTGGAGGACGCGGTGTGGTCCCGGCGGCGCATGCGGGGCTTCTGCGAGGAGCTCGGCATTCTGAGCCGCAACCTGGCGCGCTTCGAGAGGAACCTGCCCTGGTGGAAGGCCCTATCGGACGGCGGGGCGGAGCTGGAAGGGTGGCTCAGGACACTGCCGGTCCCGGCGGCGGTCTTCGCCTGCAACGACATAGCGGGACTGCGGGTCGTGGAGGCCTGCGCGGCCGCGGGAATCCGGGTGCCCGAGGACCTGGCGGTCCTGGGCGTGGACGACGAGGACCTGCTCTGCGAGCTGGCCGACCCGTCCCTGTCCAGCATACGTCTGGACTACGAGGGCATAGGCAGGGCGGCGGCGGAACTCCTGGCGGAGGCCCTGGAAGCGCCTGCGGGGCATCCGCGGCGCCGGGAGCTGACCGTGCCGCCCCGGGACATCGTGGAGCGGGAGAGCAGCCGCACGGCGGTGCACGAGGATCCCCTGGTGGCCCGGGCTTCCGCCTGGCTCAGGGCGAACGCCCACCGGCCGGTGGACATCGGGGACCTCATGGCGGAGCTGCCGGCCTCCCGGCGCACCGTGGAGAACCGCTTTCGGGCGGCCACGGGCCGGACCCTCCACGAAGCCCTCACGGCCTACCGCCTGGAGCGCTCCCGCTACCTCCTGCGCACCACCGACACGCCGCTGGACGATCTGGCGGCCGCCTGCGGCATCCCCACCCTCCAGCGCTTCCACAGCCTCTTCAAGGCGGCTGAGGGCTGCACTCCCGGCCTCTGGCGGCGGCGGATGCGGGCGGGCGGAAGATGAAGGAGGCCGACGGACATGCGGCGAGGGCCGCGACCGGCCACAGTTCCGGGGCCGGCCTCAGAGCCGGAGACTAAAGCGCCGCCCGGAAGGCATCCGCATAACCCCAGAGGGAAAAATCCGAGCCGGTCATGGCGTCGGAGCCTCCATACACCACATGGGCGGCACCTGTCTCCGGAACAAGATCCCTGAAACGTCTGATGGATCGCAAAAAATCCGGAGAGAAGGTCCGGGATGCCTTAATCTCGACAAGGGATGGAAGTCGTTGCCGCTCGATGATCACGTCGACCTCATTGCCGTTGCTGTCCCGATAAAAACTGCACGCGTCGCGGCGGCCCCGGTTCCAAAGAGCCTTGATAAGTTCAAGGATGATCATGTTTTCGAACAACCCGCCCAGCAGGGGATCCCGCCCCGCCTGTTCGGGACTTTCTATCTGAAGCAGCGCCGCGACTAGGCCTGGTTCGTAAAAATAGATCTTCGGACTTTTCACCAGGCGCTTCCCGAGGTTCGCGTGGTAAGGATGCAGCCTGAAGACGATGAATGAAGCCTCCAGCACGCTTAGCCAGTGGGCAAGCGTCGTCGCGCTGACGCCGGTATCGGCGGCCAGGGCGCTTAGATTGAGCAGCTGCCCGACCCTGCCCGCAAGAAGCCTAAGGAACGTCTCAAAACGGCTCAAATCTTTAAGATTGATCAGCTGCCGCAAATCCCGTTCCACATAGGTGGAGAAGTAGTCGATATACGCTTGGTATGCAGGCTGATTCGCCTGATGCACCCGGGGCAAGAATCCTTTGACGAGGGAAGCATCCCTATCGGACAGGGTCCCTTTGGCCGCCAGCTCTTCCAGGGAAAGCGGCAAGAGGTACAGCAGACTGGTCCGCCCCGCCAAGGACTGGGAAACCGCAGCGCCCAGTTCCGGCTGGTTGCTGCCGGTGAGGATGAACTGTCCGTTCCCCTGCATTGAATCGACGCCCACCTGCACCCACGACAGGAAGGCCGGGAGCCGCTGGATCTCATCGATGATCAGCGGACAGGGAAAGGTCTGCATGAAGCCCTTAGGGTCCGTTTCCGCGAATTTTCTGGTCTCAGGATTCTCAAAGTTGACATACCGGTGCTCCGGAAAGGTCGCCTTTACCAGGGTCGTCTTGCCGGCTTGCCAAGTACCGTAACGACGGGATAGTGCCGTGAACGCTCCGAGAGGGTGCTTTGCATGATGCGGGGTATCATCATACCAAGATCATCTCACATTTTCATGCAATTTACAAGTTATAGTTTGGAATTGCATAAATACAACCTTACTGTAATGCGGCGAACGACGCGGCCGGACGCGGCTCCTGGGCCGGCAAAGGGTGTAAAAACTGGTATACTTAAAGCACGGCCCCGCGGGCTTCCTGCCGGAAGCCCCGACGGCAGCCTCAACCCGTTCGATCGGCACGCGTAAGGAAAGGGAGTCCGCCCATGAATGCCGAGCTCGTGTCCTATCTGTCCCGGTATATTCAAATCTCCGAAGAACTTGCGCGCGTCCTCATGCAGACTCCGCTTGTGCGGAAATTTCCAAAGGCGGCCATTCTGCTAAGGCAAGGCGACGCCATAGAGAACGGGTATTTCATTTTGAAGGGCTGCATCCGCAGCTATGTCCTGAAGAACGGGGAAGACAAGACCATCGACTTCTACATCGAAGAGGATGCGGTGCTTCCCATGGGTTCCGGCACGGAGAACCGGTCATCCCATTTTCTGGAGTGCCTTGAGGATACCGTCGCCGTGGTGAGCACGCCCGACCAGGAAAAGAAAATGCTCGCGGAGTATCCTCAATTGAAGGCGGTATGCCTGACCATGTCGGAGATAATGGCGGAGAAGCTTCAGAAGAGCCTGGCCCGCTACAAGACCTCAAGCCCCGAAGAGCGCTATGAGTATCTCTTGGCCATGCGGCCGGAACTGCTCCAAAGGATACCCCAATACCAAATCGCAAGCTATCTGGGCGTGCGCCCCGAATCCTTGAGCAGGATACGCAAACGGCTTTCCTGCCGCACAGGGAGCAAGCCCGGATCCGATCGTTATTGACTTGGATCAATGAGATCCGCGCTATTCCAAAGTACCCTCTCCATCATAGTATGGAGGCAAAGAATGAAGATGCCCTTCCGGCGCTTGCTATCGCTTTTAGTTCTTGTCCTTTCGGTGTTCCTTGGATTCCCCCTTGCCGCCGCGGAATACGGCGACGACACCTCCTGCTCGGTTGAAACGTCCGTTTGGATGATCGCCAACGTGTTGCCCGATCCTCCGGATTTCTATCAGCTATGCCTTGGGTACCAGGTGGATGAAAAAAGCGTCCTGCTCTTGAACGGCATAACCTGGAAATACGGGGCGCCTATTGGAATTCCCATGAACGATCCCCAATTTGAAGATTCGGATGAAGAGTATCCAGGGTATGTGCGGTCCTTTGGTTTGGGCGTCGGCTATCAACGGTTCATCTGGAATGGACTGTACGCATCGCTGCATGCCATCCCTTTTATGCAGAACTTCTACACGAACGACGACCGGCTTCTGCAAACGGGATTCCAGCTATACCTGCAGGGTCAGTTGGGATATCACATCGGCATTTTTAAGAGTCGTTTTTTTATTAAGCCCGCGCTTTACCTGAATTACTGGCCGGTGAATACGAATGTCCCCGACGGGTTCCAAGAGAAGGATAAGGACTGGCCCAAGTATAATTTTGAACCCCATCTAAACATCGGCTTTCGTTTTTAAGAAGCTCCCGGCGTCGACCGGGTCGGCAAAACAGCATATTGGATAAAAGGAGCTTTACGTGAAAGAACGATCCGCATTAATGGAGAACAGCATTGATCCCAGATTGATACTCATGTCCGCATGGGCGGCCATGCTGTGCCTGTACCTGTACTGCGATTTCTTTACGTTGTTCAGGCCGGGACAACTGGAAGTCATGTCGGGCGGAAAAATGGGACCCTTCGCTGTCTCGCAGGCAGGATTATTCTGGGCCGGAGTTTTAATGGCAATTCCCAGCCTGATGATTCTTGTCTCCACGCTGGCGCCCGCCGGGGTAAATCGTATTCTCAATATGGTTTCAGGCGCCGTCTATTTTGTGGTGAATATAGGGAATCTTATAGGCGAGACCTGGGCCTACTACTACTTATTCGGCCTGCTCGAAGTAGGGCTGGCTATCCTCATCTTCTTCATCGCGCTCCGCCGATTCCGGCCGGCCCCCTGAATCCGGCTTTCCGCCGGACACGGGTACGCGGGGCCGCCCGACTCAGTACTGCGCGGCGAGAGGCCCGCCGATACTGTATACTTGGAACAGGATGAACCTGTTCCGGCGGGCAATTGAAGAAGGAAGCGTCTCATCGGAGCGGGACCTGCGGCTATTGTACCGCAAGCTGGCCAAGAGGATGCACCCCGATGTTTCCGGCCCCGCCGCGGGGGTTGCGGGCCACGAGCGGTTTATACACCTGAAGGCGGATTACGACAGGGCGCTCCGCTTCCTGGCGGCCCGGGGCGCAGGGACGGCGGAGTCGGTGGAACAGCGGGCGGCAACCAGGGAAGAATGCATCTTCCTCTTTAAGGAATTGATGGCAAGCAACTTTCCCGTGGACCGGGGAATCCGGAACGCCAACCGGATGTACCGGAAGCGTATCCGGCGCCTGAACGAGGGGCTTTCCGATCTGGACCGCACCCATGCCGATCTGTTCCTACGGTTCGAGCGGGAACTGTACGCGCTGCGGGGCAAGACGGCCATCATGAACCAGCCCTATATCCTGGTTAAGCTCTACCTGTACCGCTTTTCCGACTACGTAAGCTTCCCCAACGGCATCACGAAAAACTTCCTGATCCACGAGTACGGCCAGGTCCAGGACATCTTTCGGAACAGGAACATGGATGCCTCGGCCGCCTTCCTCGATTGGCTGGTGGAGGGCACCGTGCCGGATGAGCTGCGGAGGAAGTGAGGTCAATCGACCAGCATTTCTTTTAGTATTTCCTTAGTCTTCCGAACGGCGGTCTTTTCGATCCTTCCCAATTTTTTGATCAACCGCGTCTTGTCGACCGTACGCAGCTGATCAAGCACGATCCACCCTTGAGTATCCTGAAAAGCCAGTTCGACGCGTGTAGGGTAATTATGAGACTTCGTCGTCATCGGGGCGATGATGACCGTCCCAATGGCGTTGTTCATTTCATCAGGGGAAATTACCACGCAGGGACGCGTTTTCTTCAGTTCGTGGCCCTTCGTAGGGTCCAGGTCGATCAGATATACTTCGTATTGGCGGATCACCATTCCCATTCAAAGGCCCCGTTGTCGTCGGCATCGGGAATGATCAGCGTATCTTCGCTATTTGCCTTCATCTGCCGGAATGCGGCTTCCCAGCCATCGCGGGGAGTCCGCGGTACAGGCTTCAACACAAGCGTTTTGTCCTCCACTTCCAGATCAAGGGTATCTTGTATGTTGAGCTGTTCAAGGATCGCTTTCGGGAGCCGTATCCCCTTTGAATTGCCGATAGGTATGACGGAAACCAGCATTCGGTCCTCCTAAATGTAATAATAATGTAATTACATCCAGAAGTCAACATTACACCCGGCCCGGGGTGTGGCAACGAGGTTCATGCCGAAGCATGAACCTCGTTGCAGAATCGCACCGAGGCGATTCTGCACACTATCCGAAGGAGGCCGGAGCCGGGGGGGGACCGCTTCCGAAGGCGGCCGCACCGGGCCGGCGAAAGTGGTATGGGCGCAGGGTACAGTCGCGGGGTGTCATGAAGGGCCGCGGGTGAACGATTCCGCAGTCCGTCGTCCGCAGGACGATGGACGAGGACCAAGTGAACCCGCGGCTCTTCGTGACGGGACCCCGACCGTTGAGCTGTGCGCCCACGCCGGACCGCACCGGCGTCCCCCTTCAAAATTAGGTTTCCGCGCCCCCCGAATCCGGGTTACAATACCGGCGATGCCGAACAGTTTGTATTCCTTCGTGATAGTGGACGACGAACCGGAGATCCGGGAGGGGATCCGGGATACCACACCCTGGGAAGAGCTGGGCTTCCGCTTCGCCGGGGCCTGCGCCAACGGGAACGAGGCCCTGGAGCTGGTGGAGCGTTCTCCGCCGGACGTGGTGATGACGGACATCAACA
The DNA here is from genome assembly GCA_964446515.1 of uncultured Treponema sp. Classification (GTDB taxonomy): domain Bacteria; phylum Spirochaetota; class Spirochaetia; order Treponematales; family Breznakiellaceae; genus CAYUPG01. The sequence goes on along the minus strand of CAYUPG010000021.1, from coordinate 3,764 downwards.
TGCCCTTCATGGACGGCCTGGCCCTGGGGGAGCGCCTGGCCGAGGCGGCCCCGGCGACCAAGGTGCTCATCATCTCGGGGTACGACGACTTCGAGTACGCCCGGCGGGCGCTGAAGCTGCAGGTCTACGACTACATCGTCAAGCCCGTGACCCCCGTTGAGTTCAAGGCGACCCTGGCCAAGCTCAAGGCGGCCCTGGACGAGGAACGGGCTGAGAAGCGGGACCTGGAACTGATACGGGCACGGCTGGAGGAGAGCCTGCCCATACTCAGGGAGCGCTTCCTCAACAGCCTGATCACGGGCAAGGCGCGGGAGGGGGAGCTGGAGGAGCGGATCTCCTACTTTTCCCTTCCCCTGCCCCGCTCCGCCGCGGCCTACCAGTGCCTGGTCCTGGACTTCGCCCACCGCAAGAGCGGCGAGGCCTTCGACATCGACCTGCTGTCGGAGCGGAACTACCTGGAGCAGGACCTCGAAGGCGGCCTGGCCAAGCTCCTCTTCCAGGACGCGGAGGACCGGCTGGTGATAGTATCCTGGGGCGCGGACGCGGACGCCTTGTACCGGGAGGGGCTCAAGGCGGCGGAGCAGCTGCGGAGCCGCCTGTTCAAGGCGGGCATGGAGGACACGGTCATCGGGGTGGGAGAGGCGGCCGGCGGCCTCGCATCCCTGCCGGAGAGCTACGCCGACGCCCTGCGGGCGGTGCAGGTAGCGGTGCTGCGGGGCAAGGCGGGGGTCACGGCCTTCCGGGAGCTGGGGGGCAGGATAGGGGCGGAGCGGGAGCGCAGTCCCGCCTGGGGCAAGGCCCTGGCTTCCTCCCTCCGGGTCTCCAACCTCGAGGAGGCCTGCGGGCACATCGACCGCATGGTGGAGCACTACCGGGCCCGCAGCTTCGACATCGCCGACTACCACGCGGCCCTGCGCCTGGTGCTGGCGGCGGTGCTCCAGGCGGTGGAGGAGCTGGAGATTCCCGAGGATGAGCTGTTCAGCCAGGACGCCGACCCCTTCGCGGAGCTGAGGCGCCTCAAGAGCCTGGACGAGGTTCGGTCCTACTTCGCCGCCCTGGCGGAGAGCGTGGTGGCCTACACGGGGGCGCGGCAGGAGAACTTCGCGGTGACCAAGGTGCGGGAAGCGCTGGAGTACCTGGAGACCCACTACGCGGACCCCGAGCTGTCCCTCCAGACCCTCTGCAAGGAGCTGTTCATCAGCACGAGCTACCTGAGCGCGAACCTCAAGAAGCACCACGAGCGGACCTTCGTGGAGGAGCTCACGGACCTGCGCATCCGAAAAGCCAAGGAGCTCCTGCGCACCACGGCCCTGAAGACCTACGAGGTGGCCGAGCGGACGGGCTACCGGGACGCCCACTACTTCAGCCTGAGCTTCCGCAAGCTCACGGGGCTTACCCCCACGGAATACCGGAGCCGCCATGAGGGGATCTAGCCGAAGCCACCGCTTCCACAGCATTCAGGTCACCATCGCCATAGCCTTCTCGGCCATCTCGGTGTCCATCATCGTGGGGGCCATCCTGATAGCCAACACGGTGACCGAGGAGACCGCCCGCATCGCGTCCCGGCGCTACACCCAGCAGCTGGTGAAGCAGATAGCCAACAACATCGAGGCCTACATCGACTACATGGACAGCGCGTCGGCCTTCGTGCAGGCGGACAAGGACGTTCAGACCTTCCTGACCGCGGGCGGCAGGGAAAAGGCCGAGGCGGCCCCCCGGGCGGGGGCGGTGTTGGACACCCTGGTGCGGTCCAGGAACGACATCTCCCTGGTGGCGGTCTTCGACTACCGGGGGGGCTTCATCTCCCACGACGCGGAGCATCGGCTGAATCCCTTCGCCGACCCGCCCCGCCAATCCTGGTTCGCGGGCGCCCGGGAAGCGGGGGGCCGGTCGGTCATCTCATCCTCCCACGTGCAGAACGTGATCCGGGACCGCTACCGCTGGGTCATCTCCCTTTCCCGGGAGATCATCGAGTCCGAGACGGGAAGGGGCGCGGGCATCCTCTTGGTGGACCTGAACTACGACATCATCGACCGCATCTGCAGCTCCGTGCAGCTGGGCAAGCGGGGCTACATCTTCATCGTGGACCGCAACGGGGAGATCGTCTACCATCCCCAGCAGCAGCTCATCTACGGGGGCCTCAAGCGGGAGAACATAGGCCGGGTGGTGGGCTCGACGGCGGAGTACTTCATCGCCGACGACGCGGAGGGGGACAAGTACTACAGCGTGGAGGCCATGCGGGCCACGGGGTGGAAGGTGGTGGGGGTGAACTACCGCAGCGAGCTGGTGGAGAACCGGGACAGCATACGGACGACCTACGCATCCTGGGGCGTCGCCTTCTTCGCCTTCAGCATCATGCTCTCTGTGCTTCTTTCCCGCCGCATCTCCAAGCCCATCAAGCAGCTGCGCCGGTCCATGCAGGCGGTGGAGCAGGGCAACTTCGACATACGGGCGGACATCAGGAGCGCCAACGAGATCGGCGAGCTGGGCAAGGACTTCAACATCATGATCTCGGAGATCAAGAATCTGCTCCACCGCATCACGGAGCAGCAGGAGCAGAAGCGCAAGAGCGAGCTCAAGGCCCTGCAGATGCAGATAAATCCCCACTTCCTCTACAACACCCTGGACTCGGTCATCTGGATGGCCGAGGGGGGCAAGCAGCAGGAGGTCATCGCCATGAGCTCCGCCCTGGCGCGGCTGTTCCGCCTGAGCATCAGCAAGGGCCGGGAGATCATCGACATAGCCGCGGAGGTGGAGCACGTACGCAACTACTTGACAATACAGAAGATACGCTACAAGGACAAGCTGGATTACCGCATAGAGGTGCCCGAGGACATCGCGGGCTTCCGCACGGTCAAGATCATACTCCAGCCCCTGGTGGAGAACGCCATCTACCACGGGATCAAGAACAAGGCGGGTACCGGCATCGTGGTGATCTCCGGGCGCAGGACCGAGGGGGGCGTGGAGCTTTCGGTGCGGGACGACGGGGTCGGAATGGACGCGGAACGCCTGCAGCGGCTGCGCGCGGCCCTTTCCGGGCGGGAGCCGCCTGAGCGGGCCGAGGAAGCGGCCGCCCCCGGCCACAGCGGACTGGGGGTGCGGAACGTGGACGAGCGCATCAAGCTGTACTTCGGCCCGGACTACGGCCTGGAGTACGAGAGCAGCGAGGACGGGGGGACCCTGGTCCGGGTGCGCCTGCCGGCGGCGGAAGGAGATGTGGAGTCATGAAGCGCATAGCGTCCCTGGTCGTGCCGTCCATCATGCTCGCCCTCCTCCTGGGGGGGAGCTTCATCATCCTCTTCTTCGCCGGGGCACCCACCCGGAAGGAGCCGCCGAGGCTCGCGGCGGTGCTCAAGACCATCGACTCGAACATGGAATTCTGGGAGGTGGTCAAGAGCGGCATGCGGGCGGCGGCCACGGAGTTCGGCATACGCATGGAGATCTCGGGACCCTGGGTGGAGAGCGACGTGGAGGGCCAGATCGCCATACTGGACAAGGTGGTGGACGAACGGCCCACGGTCATAATCCTGTCCGCCACGGACTATACGGCCCTCCTGCCGTCGGTGCAGCGGGCGGCGGCGGCGGGCATCCCGGTGGTGACCCTGGACTCGGGCATAGACAGCGACATTCCGGTGACCTTCGTGGCGACCAACAACGTGGAGGCCGCGGGCAAGCTGGCCCGGCACCTGCCGACGCTCCTGGAGCCGGGGCGCAGCGTGGCCATCGTCAACCATGTGCCGGGGGCCACCACCGCCATCGAGCGG
>CAYUPG010000020.1:1498-19939 GCA_964446515.1 uncultured Treponema sp. | reverse complement strand
CAGGCGCTCCACGGCGGGGGCGTTGTAGAGCATCTGCGAGACCCGCTCTTCCAAGGTCATGCGCGCGACGAGGTCCTTGGCCCGCTCCTCGCAGGAGCGGGACGTATCCAAATAGTTGACCGGCATGGCCGCGATACTACGCCCTCGACCGACCTGCCGTCTACGGGTATACTGCCTTTCATGCGAGCGGCCGCCAAGCTCCGGATGATAGGCGACGCGGTCATCATCCGGCACACCCTTTTTTCCCTTCCCTTCGCCGCGGCTGCGGTGCTGCTGGAGACCGCGGGCAGGCCCCCCCTCGGCAAGCTCCTGCTCATCCTGGCGGCGGCGGCGGCGGCACGGAACGCCGCAAACGCCCTGAACCGGGTGATAGACGCCGAGATCGACGGCCGCAACCCCCGGACCGCGGGGCGCCACCTGCCCGCCGGAAAGCTGAGCAAAGGCGCCCTCCTGGCCTTCGCCGCCGCGATGTCCGCCGTCCTCGTCGCCTGCGCGGCCCTCCTCAACCCCCTCTGCGTAGCCCTGCTGCCCGCGGCGGCCCTCCTGATCGGCGGCTACTCCTATGCCAAGCGCTTCACCTGGCTCTGCCACTATTGGCTGGGCGTCGCCTGCGCCGCCGCCCCCATGGGCGCCCTCCTGGCCCTCTCTGGCCGCTTCGAGCTGCGCTACTTCGTCCTTTCCGCAGCGGTTGCCCTCTGGGTGGCGGGCTTCGACATACTCTACGCCCTCCAGGACATTGAATTCGACCGGGCCGAGGGGCTCAAATCCGTTCCCGCCCGCTTCGGCCCCCTCCGCTCCCGCCTCCTGTCCGCCCTCTCCCACGCGGGAACGGCGGTGCTCCTCGCGGCGCTGCCCCTCTTCTGGCCCCTGTCCTGGGCCTACCTCGCGGGGGTGGCCGTTGCGGTCCTGCTGCTGGCGGCGGAGCACCTGATCGCCCTGGGGAACACGGAACGGCACATCCGGATCGCCAGCTATTCCATCAACGAGATCATTCCCCTGGTGATCCTGGCCGCCACGGCGGCGGACATCTATTTGCTGTAGAGAGGAGGGGAAGATGGGCAGGTACCTGGTGTGCATCACGGGGGCGAGCGGTTCCGTCTACGGCCTTCGCGTCCTGCGGGCCCTCCTCGAAGGGGGGCACGAGGTCCACGCAGTGGTCTCCCCCTGGGGGGAGCGGGTCATGGCGGAGGAGACGGGCCGGTCCTGGGAAGCCTGGCGGGAAGCCCTGGGGCTTCCGGCGGAACGCCTGCACCCCTGCGCCGACCTGGCCGCCTCCCCGTCGAGCGGCTCCTTTCTTCTGGACGGTACGGCCGTCGTTCCCTGCTCCATGACGAGCCTGGCGGCCGTCGCCTCCGGGGCGGGGACCAACCTCATCCACCGCGCCTGCGCCGCGGCCCTCAAAGAAGGGCGGAAGCTGGTCCTAGTGCCCCGGGAGACGCCCCTGTCCCTGGTGGATCTGCGGAACATGACGAGGGCCGCCGAGGCGGGTGCCGCCATCCTTCCCGCCGCCCCGGCCTTCTACCACAAGCCGGCCACGGTGGAGGACCTGGTGGACTTCGTGGCCGGAAAGATCCTGGACCGCCTGGGCGTGGAGCACGCGCTCTTCAAGCGCTGGGAGTAGCGGGGATGGGGATCTGCATTTCGCACCGGAGGCCCCCACCGCGCTCAATGCGTATTTTCCCGCCCAATTGTTCCCGCACCATGCTCTCCGCAATGGTGAGGCCGAAATCCCGGAACTTCCGCGGCCCTATAAGGGATTCGTCGGCGTCGTCCCGGTAGGTCAGGGAAAGGGTCGTTCCGGACAAGAATCCTTCCAGGGTGATGCCGAGGGGCCGGCTTTCCTCCGGCCCGACGTCGACCGCATGGAATGCCAGCTCCCGCAGAACCAAGCCAAGGACGTTCGCGGAATCGATGGGTACGTCCATATCATCCGGGAGCCGCGCTTCGAAACGAATATCCCATCCCTTGCGTCTTCCCTCGTCGAGGGTGTGCAGGATGAGGGATTCCGCCAGGCCGCGGAACTGTATCCGCGATAGGTCTCGGGAATAGTACAGCTCGTCCTGCACCATCGCCAGGGCATGGATCCACCCCTCAAGGGAAGACAAGAACTCCGCAACGGTCAGAGTTTCGTCTTCCGAAGCCAGAAGAAAGGCCAAGGCGCCGATGGTCTGCAGGTTGTTGCGGGTACGGTGGTAGAGTTCTTTTATCAGGACGTCCTTTTCTCCAATAAGCTTGGTAAGCCGCTCCTCTGCAGCCTTGCGCTCGCTTATGTCCTCTTTAATCGCGATGTAGTGCTTGATCTTCCCTTCGCGGTCCAGGATGGCCTGGATGAAGGCCTCTTCCCAGAAGAGGCTGCCGTCCTTGCGCCGGTTATGGAACTCCCCCCGCCAGCGCTTGCCCGCGGCGATTGTTGCCCAGAGCTCGGCGTAGAATTCCCGGGACTGTTCGCCGCTCTTCAGGATGCGCGGATTCTTTCCCACGGCTTCCGCAGCCCCGTAGCCGGTTATTTGGGAAAAGCGTGGATTGACGTATTCAATGGCGCCTTCCGTATCGGTGATCACCACGGAGGCGGGGCTCTGGTCCATGACGTAGCCGGCCAAGTGCAGGCGCTCTTCCATGGTCAGCAGGGGGTCCATATCCTGGCTCGCCATGCATACCCCCCAAGGTTCCGCTCCGGCACGGGCAACGGGTCTGAAGGTGAAGCGGAAATGCTTCGCGGGGGCGTTGGGAAGACGAATGCTTTTGACGAAGGAGATGTTCTCGCCCGCCAGGCAGCGCGCGACGTGGCGGTCGAAGCCCTCCCGGTCTTCGGGTACGACGATTTCGTAAATGGAAGAACCCGGTTTCAAGTCTACGCCGTAGCCGTGCTTTGCCCGGAGTCGGGCGTGCTCGTTGACGATGCGGACTATCCCTTGGCGGTCGAAAACGACGTATCCCGTGTCGGTGGCGTTAAGGACGGCGTCTAAAAGCGAAGAGTCCAGCGTGTCCATAACTTAAATATAAGCCCGGCGGACGACAATTGCAAAGTTCGCCTTCCGCCCCTCCGCTCATCGCCTCAATTGACGCGTGCCGGGGGGGGTGGTATGGTTGACCCCTGGAGTCATACATGAACCGCGTTCTTCCCAAGCTTCTGCCGATAGCGCTCTTTGCGGCCACGACCGCCGTTTCCGCCGCCGCCGCGCCCCTGCGCTTCGGCATCCTACCCGACGCCGATTCCCTGCCCTTCATGGTCGCATCCGACGAAGGCATCTTCGCCGCCCAGGGGGTGGAGGTGGAGCTGGTGCGCTTCGCCAATCCCCAGGAGCGGGACGCCGCCTTTCAGGCGGGGCGGCTGGACGGGGCCATCTCCGACCTCCTGGCGGCGGCCTTCTTCGCCTCAGGGGGCTTCGACGCCCGGGTGACCAGCCGCACGGACGGCCGTTACGGCATCGTCGCGTCGCCGGCTTCCGGCATCAAGAGCGCCGCGGGCCTGCGGGGCAAGAAGATAGGGCTTTCCACCAACACCATCATCCAGTATTCCGTGGACGCCCTCCTGGGCGCCGCGGGCATCCCCATGGCTGCCTACGAGGCCGTCTCGGTTCCCCGCATCCCCGTGCGCCTAGAGTTGGTCCTCTCCGGAGGCATAGACGGCGCGGGCCTGCCGGAGCCCCTGCTCACCGCGGCGGTGGCCCGGGGGGCGGTCCTGGTGGCGACCACGGAGGAATCCCATATAGACGCCGGGGTGGTCCTCTTCTCCAAGCGCATCATCGATAGGCGGCTCGAGGAGCTGCGGGCCTTCTACCGGGCCTACGCCGCCGCCTGCGAGCGCATCAACGGGCGCCAGGACGCCTACCGGTCCTACTTGGTGGAGAAGGCGGGCTTCCCGGCGGAGATACGGGATACCTACCGCTTCGTCCGGTACCTGAGCCCGGCGCTTCCTGAGACTGCCCAGGTGCAGGGCGCCCTGGATTGGCTTACGGCGCGGGGCCTTCTTTCCAAGGCCCTCGGCCCCGCGGAGCTCCTGGACGGCCGGGCCGTAGCCGGCTTCTGATGCTCGAGTTCCGCTCCCTCTCCCTGGACTACCGCGGACGGGGCGGGGCGGTGCCTGCTGCGGCCGCGGTGGACGCCGTCGTCCCTACAGGGGGCATCTGCTCGCTCCTGGGACCGTCGGGCTGCGGCAAGACGAGCCTCATCCACGCCTCAGCGGGGCTCCTGTCCCCCGCCGCCGGGGAAGTTCTGGTGGAGGGCGAGCGGGTCCGGGGCGTACGCCGCCGCACGGCGGTCATCTTTCAGGACTACGGACTGCTCCCCTGGCGCACCGTGGCGGGCAACGCCGAGCTGCCCCTGGTGCTGCAGGGCCACGGGAGGCGGGAGCGGCGTCGGCGGACGGCGCCCATCCTGGAAGAGCTGGGCCTGGCATCCTTTGCGCATTTTTATCCCCACCAGCTGTCGGGGGGCATGAAGCAGCGCTTGGCCGTGGCCCGGGCCCTGTCCGCGGAGCCGGACCTCCTCCTGATGGACGAGCCCTTTTCCAGTCTGGACGCCCTGACCAGGGAGTCGGCCCAAGATTTCCTGCTGGAGGTGCGCCGGCGGCGCCCCCTCACCATCCTGGCCGTGACCCACTCGGTGGAGGAGGCGGTCTATCTGTCCGAGCGGGTGTTCGTCATGGGGGGGCGCAACCCCGGGACCATAGTCAGGACCATCGACATTCCGGAGAATAGGGCGGAGCTGCGCTTCGGCGGAGCGGCCGGGGTTGTTGATTTCCGTGCCCGGCCGCGCTTCCACGAGCTCTGCGCCGAGCTGCGGGAGGCCCTGCGGGAGAGCGCGGCGCACTCGGCGGCGGCGACGGTAGCGGGGGAGACGGAGGCGGCCGGACCTGCGGGTAATGCCGGCCCGGGGAGGGCGAAGTGAGGGGGGGCTCGGCAATAGGGCGGGGCGCGGCGGGCGCCGCGGTCCTCATCCTGCTCTGGCAGATCGCCGCTGCGGTCCTGGCCAGGCCCTTCTTACCCGGGCCGGGCGCGGCATTCGCCGCCCTGCTGCGCCTAGCCGCATCGGGGTCCCTGGCGGTCCACGGTCTAGCCAGCGCTTCCCGGGTGCTCTGGGCGACGGCTGCGGGCTTCCTCCCCGCAGCGGCCCTGGGCATGGCGGCGGGCAGGTCCCGCAGGCTCGATGCCCTCCTCTCCCCGGCGGTCTACGTCCTCCATCCCCTGCCCAAGGTGGCCTTCCTGCCCATCATCCTGCTGGTCTTCGGCCTGGGGGAATTTTCGAAAATATTCCTGGTGGCTTTCATCATCTTCAGCCAGATACTGGTGGCCGCCCGGGACGCCGCCCGGCGGGTGCCCGCCCAGCTCATCGATTCGGTGCGCTCCCTCGGGGCCGGCCGCCTCGGCCTGTTCCGCCTGGCAATCCTACCGGCGGTCCTGCCGGACCTGCTCACCGCCCTGCGGGTGAGCCTGGGGACCGCGACGGCGGTCCTCTTCCTGGCGGAGACCTTCGCCACGGACACGGGCCTGGGCTACCTCATCGTGGACGCCTGGGCCCGGGTCTCCTATCCCGAAATGTACGCCGCCATAGCCGCCTTGAGCCTCCTGGGCCTGGGCTTCTTCGCCGCCGTGGACCTGGCGGAGCGCCTGCTCTGTCCCTGGCGGCGGATAGGCTAAGGGGCTTCCATCTCCCCCGCCGCCGCTCCGCTTGTCCGCTTCAGATGGGCCAGCTCCCGGAAGAAGAAAATCGCCGTCAGCGTCGCCGCCGCGAGGTCGGCGATGGGCGGAGCCATCCACACCCCCTCGAGGCCCAGCAGGGGCGGCAGGATGAGGAAGAGGGGTATGAGTATGAGCACCTGCCGCGAGAGGGCGAGGAACATGGCCTGCCGGGGCTTGCCCACCGCCTGGAAGTAGCCCGCCGCGACGATCTGGAAGCCGATGATGGGCAGGGCGAAGAAGTAGCGGCGCATCGCGTGGGCCCCCAGGTCCAAGAGCTCCGCCGAGGAGCCGGCGAAGAGGCCCACCATGAAGCGGGGGGCACCCTGGATGACCGTAAAGCCCGCGAGCATCACCGCCGTGGCGGCGATCATGGCCAGGCGCACCGCTTGGAGCATGCGGTCGTAGCGCTTGGCTCCGAAGTTGTAGCCGATGATGGGCTGGGCCCCCTGGTTGAGTCCGAAGATGGGCATGAAGAAGAGCATGGCGATGGAGAAGAGTATGCCCATGGCGGAGACCGCCGTGTCGCCCCCGTAGATCCTGAGCTGGTTGTTGACCACGGCGTTCACGACCGAGGCGGCGAGCTGCATGGCGAAGGGGGCGGAGCCCACGGCCAGGATGGGCAGCAGGTATTCCCGGCGGGGCGCCAGGTTGCGCAGGCGGAGCTTGAGCTGGCTCCGGCCGCCCAGGTAGTAGGACAGGACCCAGAGGGCGGAGACGGCCTGGGAGATGACCGTGGCCCAGGCCGCCCCGGCGACGCCCATGCGGAAGACGAAGATGAAGAGGGGATCCAGGGCGGTATTCAGCAGGGCGCCGATCAGCATGGTGGCCATGGCGGTCTTGGGGACCCCCTCGCCGCGGATGAAGTTGTTCATCCCCATGGCGATGTTCTGGGCCAGGGTGCCGGCCAGGATGACCGACGCGTAGGAGCGGGCGTAGGGCATGACCGTATCGCTGGCGCCGAAGAGGCGGAGCAGGGGCTCCAGGAAGAGGAGGCCCCCGGCGGTGATGAGCGCGGAGACCGCGATGAAGAGGGCGAAGGCGTTGCCCAGCACGCCCTCGGCCTTCTCCTTTTCCTTCTCCCCAAGCTTGATCGAGATGAGGGAGCCTGCGCCCAGGCCGATGAGCATGCCGAAGGCCATCTGGATGAGCATGAGGGGAAAGGCGATGGTGGCCCCCGCGATGCCCAGGGCGCCCACCCCGCGGCCGATGAAGATGCGGTCCACGATGTTGTACAGGGCCTGCACCAGCATGCCCACGATGGCCGGCACGGAGAAGCGGACCAAGAGGACCGGTATCTTCACCGTTCCCAGTTCCCGGGATTTTTCCATCGATGATCCTTGCGCGTATTTCAGGAGGCGACTCTATACCGGAACGGGTGTACTATAGAAGTACCGTGCGTATTCGACCTGCATCCGATTTTTCCGAGTTCCTCTCCCGGATAGCCTTTCCTAAAAGCGGCACCGGGGCGTTCGTTCCCCTAAGGAGCGGTGACGCGGCGGACGCTCTTTCTCCGGAGGGACAGGATCTGATCCTCTTCATCGCGGGGAGCGAGCTGCCCTGGGCGGCGGCCGCGGGCGCCGGAGAGGAGCAGCGGGAGGCGGAGCGGGTCGTCCGCGCCGCGCACTCCTTCCTGTGCCCGGAGGAGTCCGAGCTCATCGCCCTGATCTTGGGCTGCGATGCGGCGGCGCCCGCGGAACTGGTTCCGGAGCTCGCCGCAGGGGAGTACCGGGCCTTCGACTGCCGCGCTCCCGGCCGAAAGGCCGGCGGCCTCTCCGCGGTCCTCTACTTCCACGGCGACCTTGTGCGGGCCTTCGACGCCCTCCTGGCCGAACTCGGCGCCAAGGGCCTCTCCCGCCGGCTGGGGGAGTTCCTGGACGCCGGGCAGGCCAAGGCAGGCGCCGCCCCCCAGGCCCGGAAGGGTGAGGCATCTAGCGCCGACCCTGAGCGGGAGGCCGCCGCAGCGCCGCCGGCCGAGTCGGCCGCCGCGGCGGCGGAGCTGGACATCCGGGAGCCCTGGGCCGCCCTGGGGGCTCGGCTCCTCTTCCCGGCGGCCGTTTCTGCGGGCAGTGCGCGCCTGCGCTTCAGGCCCCGCTCCTACGCGGTCCTTCCCGGGAGCTTAGCCGCGGAAGACCTCCCGCCGGCCTCCGGGGAGGCCGGGAGCCGGCGCTGGTACCGCTTCGCCGTACAGGGCGGCGGGACGGTGAACGGCTTCTGGGCCCTGGAAGCGGGCGAGGGGCTCGACGGCGAGCGGCTGGGGACCGCCGCGGACGCCGCCGCCCGGAGTGCCGCCGCCGCCTTGGCTGGGGAATACGCCGCAGCCGGCGCTCGGGGCGGCCCCTGGACCGCCCGCTGCGCTCCCTGCGCCGCGCCGCGCCTTTCCGCTGCCCCGATTCTCCGCATCCGGGGCGACCTGGACCTGGCCCATTTCCGCCTGCGCGCCGATATCCTCGTTCCGGCGGAGACGCCCGCGCGCCTCGCCGCGCTCTGCGGCCTAGCTACTGGGCGCGTCGCGGAAGGTGCGGCGGAAGCCGTTGCGTCCACGGCGGGCGCCGCACCGAGCGAGGCCGACGGCGTCCTCGCGGCGGCAATGGCCCTGGACCGTCGCCTGGCTGCCCGGCCGGGGGCCCTGAACCTTGACGCCCTCCTTTCGGGGGACGCGTCCCGGGGGACCGCCTTCGCGCCGGTCCACGAGCTCCTGGAGTTCATGTCGGGGGAGGATAGGCGGCGCTTCGTCCAGAACTTCCTTGCCCCGCGCCTGCGGGGTGCGGAGCTCGCTGCCCTGCTGTTCCGCCCTGCGGGGAGCGCCGCAGCCGGGGCCGCGGGGTCTACGGGCGCCGCCGGGTCTGCAGGAGCCGGCGCGGACCGGCCCCGGGTACAGCGGCCCCAGGCCTTCGACCTGCGGGCCTTCGCCGCGCTGCTGCCTGCGGAGGCCCGCTACGCCTTTGCCGCGGCCCTCAAGGACGGCGCAGCCGTAGCGGCCGCCGCAGCAGCCGCTACCGCGGGAGACGGCGACTTTCTCGCGCGGAACGACCGGGTCGATGCGGAGGCCGCGGCGGAGCTGCGGCGCGGCTCCCTGGCCCTGGGAGTTCGGGGCCGTGGCCTCCTGGAGGAAGCCTATCTCCGCACCGTGTACCCCCGGCGGCGCGGCCGCCTGGACCGGGCGATCGCCGCCGATCTGCCCTTGGCCGAGCTCGCTTCTTTCACGGAACGGCAGCTCCGCATGACCGTCGACCGCAGCGACGCGGAGGCCCTGGCCCGGGCCGTGCTGGGCCGGAACCCCGAAGAGACCGAGGAGCGCCTGACCCGCATAGCCCGGTTCTGCTCCCGCCGCAAGCTCCAGGCCGTACGCCAGGAGGCCGAACGCCTGGCCCGCCTCCTCGACTCGGGCGCCCTCGACCCGGAGCTCCTCCTTTCGGAGCGCCTGGCCCTGGGCGAAACCGCCCGCAAGGTTGTGGAAGGGGAGCATCGGGAGGCCGAACGCCGCCGGGCGGCGCGGAGCGCCGAGGAGCCGGGGGTCAGGCGGTACCGGTGAGAGAGGCTAGGGATCTGAATCCATCCAGGTATTCTAAAAAAGAATTTGACATGCTGAAATAGTAATGGTAGCATAAATACACTATAAGGTAGTAATACTACAACCTAGGAGGGAATTATGAGGAAGCCGGCAGCGACTTTCATTGCGTTTGTCGTGGGCGCGTCCATCGCTTTTGCGGGCGGGACTACGGAGGGTTCAGGTACTGCCGCGGGGGTTCGAAAAACCTACGTCATGAAGGTGGCCACCTGGCATGCCCCCGATCATCCCGTATCCATGGGTCTTACGAAGCTGAAGGAGATAGCAGCCGCTAAATCGGACGGGCGAATTCAGATTCAGCTCTACCCGTCGGCTCAGCTGGGACCGGAGGATGCGTACATCGACGGCATCAAGAAGGGCAATGTGGAAATGGGAATAACCGGTACTCTCATGGGCCGGGATGTGCCGGTGATCAACCTTGGCGAGCTTCCCTTCCTGTTCGACGGTTGGGACCACGCAAAGAAGGTGTTCTTCGGGAACATAGGGCAGGAAATGGTCGCGGCGCTTCCGGAAAAGGCGGGGGTTCGCTTGCTCGGCTGGTATGCCGACGGCTTCCGCGTCATCTCCAGCAATACAGACCTGAGCTCCTATGAAAAGCTCTCCGGCATGCGTCTCCGAGTTCCCAATACTCCGGTATATGTGAATATGGCCAAGGGCTTCGGCGCCAATCCCATCACCTTGGCCTTCAGCGAAGTCTTCACGGCCATTGAGCAGAAGGTCGTCGACGGACAGGAGAATCCCGCAGCCACCATACGGTCCTCCCGTTTCTATGAGGTGCAGAAGTACATCCTCGACTCCAAGCATATGTTCAGCCCGCGGCTCCTGATCATCAACGATAAGCTATTCCAATCGATGAGCCCCGAGGATCAGAAGATCCTTCTGGATTCAGTCCGGGAGGCGGCTGAGTATCAGTGGCAGATTTCCATTGAGGCCGAACGGAAGGATATGGAGTTCATGTCGGTGAACGGCGTGAAGATCATCGTCCCCGACGGGACCTACAAGGCCAAGCTTCGGGATTCGCAGAAAGGGATGTACGAGTGGTTCTTCGCGACATACCCTGACGCCAAACCCTACTTCGACAAAATCGGGGCGGCAAAGTAAGGTTGCCGGTAGCCGTCCAAGCCGGAAGGCTTGGACGGCTCATCCTAAGTCCGCATTGAGGAGCAGCAGATGCCGGAAGAAAGGCGCAGTCCCTTGGAAATCATGTTCAGAATCATGATCGTATCTTCTCTCTCGCTGATGGTGGCCATAGTTTTCTTTAACGCCGTGCTCCGGTACGTATTCAATTCAGGGTTCCCCGCCGGAGAAGAGTTTGCCCGCTACCTGTTCATATGGATCTGCTCCCTCGGCACGATCGCCGCGTACCGCGAAGGGCGCCACATCGGCGTCGATCTCTTGATATCGAAACTATCGGGCCGCAGCGCGGTGGTCGTCAAGACCGTCGGGCGGCTTGTGGAAATAGGGGTTTTCGCCCTGGTTCTCTGGGGCGGCGTCGAGTATTTCTTCACGTCCGCCGCATCCCCGGGACCGGCTACCGGCATCCCCTACGGATTCGTTGCGATCTCCGTAGTCGTAACCGCCGCTGCTATACTCGGCATCATCCTCAAAGATGTCTTCGCCCGTCGTCATCAAGGAGACGCATGATGGAACTCCTGCTCTTCGTACTGGTGCTGTTTGCCCTGCTGCCCTTGGGAATACCCATCGCGGCTATCCTTATCGCCTGCGCATACGCATTGATGGTGGCCGTCGGCATGTTCGACGTTTCCGTGGTGAGCCAGCAGATAGTCATGGGGACGAATAACTTTTCACTCATGGCCATACCCTTTTTCATGCTGTCGGGTGAACTCATGTCCTCGGGAGGCCTCTCCAAGAGGATAGTGAAATTCGCCAACCTTGCCGTGGGCCGGGTTCGGGGCGGACTGGGGTATGTGGCCATCCTCTCGTCGATGATCTTCGCGGGCCTTTCGGGATCGGCAGTCGCCGACGCGGCGGCTCTAGGCGCCATTCTGGTGCCGATGATGATAGAGAACGGCTATCGCAAGGAGCGGGCGGTGGGCATCATCTGCGCCGGCGCCATCATCGCGCCGATCATCCCTCCCTCCATCCCAATGATCGTGCTGGGGACTTCCGTAGGCCTTTCCATCAGCCGCATGTTCATGAGCGGCATTGTGCCGGGCATCATCATCGGTCTTGCCCTGATGGTCGGCTGGTTCGTGGTCGTGCGCATCGACGGCTACAAGGATGTGACAAAATACAGCTTCAAAGAAGGGGTATCGATACTGAAAGAATCCCTTCCTGCCCTGGTGATGCCCCTGATGATCGTCGGCGGGATCAGGCTGGGTATCTTTACCCCCACCGAGTCGGGGGCCTTCGCGGCGGTCTATGCCCTGCTCGTATCCCTGTTCTGGTACAAGGAGCTGAGCTGGAAGCAACTTCCCGAAGTGCTGGTGGCTACCGCCAAGAGCACCGCGGTGGTTATGTTCATCGTGGGCGCCGCCACGGCGGTCGGCTGGTTCATCACCGTGGCCCAGATCCCCGTAAAGCTTGCAGCGGTGCTCGGCGGATTCATGGATTACCGGCTGGTGCTGCTCCTGCTCATCAATCTCTTCCTCTTCGTCATCGGCATGGTCATGGATCTGACTCCGAACCTTCTGATTTTCGGCCCGGTCCTGTTTCCGGTGATTCAGCAGGCAGGAATAGATCCCTACTTCTTCGCGCTGCTTATGGTGCTCAATCTGTGCATCGGCCTGATTACGCCTCCCATAGGAACCATACTCTACCTGGGCTGCGGAATAGGCAACATCAACTTGGGCAGGCTCATGAAGGGCATATGGCCGTTCTTGGCCATCGAGCTGATTATCCTGTTTCTGTTCATCATGTTTCCGCAGCTGGTGCTGGCGCCCATGCGGGCAATTTTGGGCTAAGGGATACGGCCATGCCCATACTGACCCGTGAGACCGCGGGGCTGAAGCTTCCGCGCATGGTGCGCCTGCGGCAACGCTTCGATCCCGAACGGTTGGACGATCCCTCGGCGGAGGCATTCCGCGCCGCCGCAGAGGCTGCCCGCGTGCTGAGTCCTGGTGCCAGGGTAGCCGTTGCGGTAGGCAGCCGGGGCATCAGGAACCTGCAGGCGATTGTCCGGGCCGTCCTCGAGGCTCTGCGGGGCGCCGGAACAGAGCCCTTCATCGTCGCCGCCATGGGCAGCCACGGCGGCGGGACCCCGGAGGGGCAACGGGCGGTGCTCGCGTCTTACGGGATCACCGAGGAGCTCATGGGCGTTCCCATCGATGCGGAAATGGAGACGGTGGAGCTGGGCCGCACTGCTTCCGGCGTCCCCGTCCGCTTCGCCCGCTCCGCCTTGGATGCCGATGCGGTGATACCCGTCGCGCGGATCAAGCCCCATACCGACTTCAGGGGGCCGGTGGAGAGCGGGCTGTGCAAGATGCTCGCCATAGGGCTCGGCAAGCATGAGGGCTGCTCTCGGCTGCACAAAGAGGGCTTCCATAGGTTCTCCACGCTCATTCCTGAGGCCGCGGGCCGCATCCTTGAATCTGCCGCGGTGCCCTTCGGCATAGCGATACTCGAGAATGCGTACGACGAGACCTGCCTTATCGAGGCCGTGCCCGGCGCACGCTTCCTGGAGCGGGAACGCGAGCTGCTGCCCCTCGCCGCGGCGCGCATGCCCCGCCTGCTGTTTCCGAAGATCGATGTGCTTGTGGTGGAAAGAATAGGAAAGGATATCTCCGGGGCGGGGATGGATCCTAATATTGTAGGCCGCACTACTAAGGGGATACTGGAAGGCTACGAGGGACCGGAAATAGGCCGGATAATCGTGCTGGATGTGAGCGAGGCCTCCCACGGGAACGCCATCGGCATCGGGCTTGCGGACTTCATCGTCGAGTCCATGCTCGGCCGCATCGACCGGACCGCCACCTTCGCAAACGCCGTCGCTTCAGGCAATCCTGAATCGGGTCGGATTCCCATCGCCCTGGCGGATGAGGAAGAGGCTGTTCGCGCCGCCCTCGCGTGCCTGCCCGATGCGGACCCGCAGGCTCCACGGATTGTTCGGATCGCAGATACCCTTCATCTTGGAGAGCTTTGGGCCTCCGAGACTCTGGCGGGCGCAGCCGGCCGCGACCCGAGGCTGGAGTTATGCTGATAGATGGCCGTTAGAAATTGACAATTTCTAATACCTGTTGTAGTATTACTACAACAGGTATTAGAATACTACCTAATAAGGAGGTACTAGATGAAGCGCATCGTCATCGCCGCCATGGCGGCCGTCGTAGCTCTTGGGGCCTATGCGGAAGGCCGCCAAGAGGCGGGCAGCAAAGCTCAGGAGAAGATCGTCATCAAGATCGGCTACGGAACCGCCGGGGGACCCATCCACGACGCGGCGCTGGAGTTGGAGCGCCGGATAGAAGCCAAGAACGGGAATATCGACGTCCAGGTGTTTCCCGGCGGCCAGCTGGGTTCCGAGGGGGAGATCGTAGGTCAGCTTCAGGCCGGGCTCACGGATCTTCTGCCCACCACTACCGGCCCGCTGGGGCAGCAGAATTCCATCTACTACGTCCTTGAGACGCCCTTCGTGTTCCTCACGGAGGCCCAGGCGGACAAGGTCCTGGACGGCCCGGCGGGCGAAAAATTCCTCAAGGGCCTGGAGTCTAAGGGCCTCATGGGCCTGGCGTTCTGGGAGAACGGATTCCGGGAAATAACGAACAACGTGCGCCCTATAAAGGCTCCCGCCGACCTGCGGGGCCTCAAGATGCGGACCCAGCAGAATCAGCTGCACATAAAGTACTTCAGCGACCTGGGCGCAAGCCCGACCCCACTCCCCTTCACGGAGATCTACAACAGCCTCGCAACCAAGGTGGTGGACGGCCAGGAGAATCCCTTCTCCCTCATAGCCACCAATAAGTTCTACGAGCAGCAGCGGTACGTTTCCAAGACGGACCACGTGTACTCCGCCGTTCCCGTATTCGTTTCCAAGGCGAAGTGGGATAAATGGCCCGCGGATGTCCAGAAGCTGGTGAGGGATACGGTATACGAGCTCCGCCTCTGGCAGCGGGAGCGCGGAAGGCTCCTGCAGGAAGAGTACATCGCCGAGATAGCTAAGAAGTCGGAGGTGTACAAATTGTCGGAGACCGAAAAGGCCGCCTTCCAGGCCGCCGCGGCTCCGGCCTACGCCTGGGCCAAGCAGCAGTACGGTGCCGCCTACGAGGGCTTGCTGAACGAAGTTCTCCAGGCTGCCGCGAAGTAATTTTCACCCGGGCGGGAAAACGTTCTCGCCCGGTCCTGCACTCTTGTCATGTATTGGAGGATACCGGTGAATCGCAAATCCACGGCGTATTGGATCCGCAGGGCGGAAACGGCGGTGCTGGTCGCCCTGGGCGTCGGCGCCACCTTGATCATGTTCGCCAACGCGGTCGGCCGCTACGCGTTCAACACCAGCTTCGTGTGGGCGGAAGAGCTCATCCGCATCCTGTTCGTATGGGGCATGTTCATTGCGATCACCGACTCCTTCATCAGGAACGAGCATATCGGCTTCAAGAACTTTGCGGACCTCAATGGCGCCACCAGGTTCGCAGCGGACCTCATCTATTCCGTATCCCTCACCATCGTGGGGGTAGTCCTGGCCTACTACGGGTGGAAATACAACGCCATGACCGGCGACGTGCCCCTTCCGGGGACCAACCTGCCCGCCGCGGTGCTCATGCTTCCCGGAATCGCCGCAGGCGCGGTTTGGGGCGTCTTCGGGGCGGCGCGCACCCTGCGGATGTTCATGAAGGGGAGGGGGGCCTGATATGGATACCCTGATTCTCTATCTGGTGCTGTTCGGCCTGTTCTTCGCCGTCGGGGTTCCGATAGTTCTCGCGCTCTCCGTATCTGCGATGGTGATGCTGATGCTGAACGGCATGGACCTTTTGATCTTCGCCCAGAAGTTCATGGTCTCCATGGACAACTTCAGCCTGACGGCCATGTTCTTCTTCATCTTCGCCGGGGAAATCATGAACGGCGGCGGCATGACGCGGCGCATCGTCGCGGCGGTTTCCCGGGCGGTCAAGGGCATTCCCGGAGGATTGGCGATCATCGCCCTCGTCTCCTGCGCTTTCTTCGCGGCGATCAACGGTTCGGCCATAGCCACGTCCATTGCCATCGGCTCCATCCTGTATCCCGCCATGGTCAAGCAGGGCTATCCTCCGGCCTTCGCCGCGGCGGTGATAGCGGCGGGAGGAGTGGTCGGCCCCATCATTCCGCCCTCGATTCCCATGATCGTCTACGGAGCCACCACGGGGGATTCCATCGCCGCGCTCTTCTCCGGCGGCATAGTGCTGGGCATACTCATAGTCGCCGCGGAGGTGCTGGCGGCTTACCTGATATCCAAGAAGAACGGCTACGGCGCGGCCAAGGAGGACGTGGACTTCGGCTCCACCAAGGGCGTCCTCTGGGCTCTGGCCTTCCCGGTGATCATCTTCGTGAGCATCATAGGCGGCTTCATGACCGCCACGGAGACTTCAGCCCTCGCGGTGGTCTACGCCTGGTTCGTGGGAACCTTCATCTACAGGGAATTCAAGCTCTCCGAACTTCCCGCCATGACCGTCAAGGCCATGAAGGGCGCGGGTTCCGTAATGGCGATCGTGGGCGCCGCCACTGCGGTTGCCTGGGTCCTGACCTACGATAGGGTTCCCCAGCAGGTGACCGAAGCGATG
Organism: uncultured Treponema sp.; assembly: GCA_964446515.1. Taxonomy (GTDB): domain Bacteria; phylum Spirochaetota; class Spirochaetia; order Treponematales; family Breznakiellaceae; genus CAYUPG01. The sequence goes on along the minus strand of CAYUPG010000020.1, from coordinate 3,980 downwards.
GTCAAAGGCATCAGCGGGCCGGGACTCTTCATGGTCGTGAGCTTCCTCATCCTCTTCGTCATCGGGATGATCATGGACCTGACCCCCGCAATCCTTATCCTGACGCCCATCTTCATGGGGCCCGTTAAGGCCTTCGGCATAGATCCGGTCTACTTCGGCGTATTCTTCTGCGCGGTCCTGACCGCGGGCCTGGTGACGCCGCCGGTGGGCACCCTGATCTACCTGGGCTGCTCCCAGTCCAAGGCCTCCTTCTCCGAGGTGGTAAGGAAGCTGCTGCCCTTCGTGCTGGCCATGTACGCGGTGCTCTTCCTTGCCGCGCTGTTCCCCGACCTCATCACCTTCCTGCCCAAGCAGGTATTCAGGCTGTACAACTAGGAGCGCGGAAGATGCTGATCGAAAAGGACCGCGTCCTGGCGGTGGATATCGGAACTTCCTCGGTGCGGGCCATGGTGTTCGACGCCGCGGGGACGATACTGGCCAGGACCCAAATATGCTATCCCACCGTGCGGCCCCAGCCCTACTTCGAGGAGCAGGACCCGGACCTGGTGCGCCGGGAGACCTACCGCGCGATGGGCGAATGCCTGGCCCAGGAGGGCGCCGGAGCCGCGAGGGTGGGGGGCATCGCCTTCTCATCCCAGATGTACGGAATCTTTCCGGTCGACGGGGAGGGGCGGCCCCTGGCCTTCAACATACTCTGGTCCGACGGCCGCGCGGAACGCCAGGCGGCGGCGGTCAAGGGCGGAGACGGCCCCGGGCCGCTCTACGCCGCGACGGGCTGTCCGGCGAATTCCATCTATCCCCTGGCAAAGCTCCGCTGGCTGCGGGAGGAGCGGCCTGCCCTCTTCGACCGGGCAGCGCGCTTCGTCTCCGTCAAGGAGTACGTCCTGGCTCCCCTGGTGGGGGAGTGGATAGTGGACCATTCCATGGCCTCCGCCACGGGGCTCCTGGACATAGCCGGCCGCCGCTGGAGCGAGGCGGCCCTCGCGGCGGCGGGGCGCGGCCCCCAGCGCCGGTCCCCGCCCGTGCCGGGGGATGCGGCCTTTCCCTTCGCCGACGCCGGGCTGCGCCGCTCCTGGGGCCTCGCCGAGGACGTGCGCGTCTTCTCGGGGGGCGGCGACGGGCCCCTGGCCAACGTGGGCTCGGGCGCCTACGAGGTCGGGGCGGTGAACATCGACCTGGGCACCTCCGGGGCGGCCCGGGCGGTGGTGGACCGTCCCACGACGGACGGGGAGGGGAGCCTCTGGTGCTACTGCCTGTCCTCGGACCGCTGGACCTACGGCGGCATAGTCACCAACGTGGGGAACGCCTACCAGTGGCTGGGGAGCAACATCGCCTCCTTCGGCCGGGAGGAAGCGCCCGAGGCGGTCTTCGCCCGCCTGGATGCCTACGCCGCGGCGGTCGCTCCCGGTGCGGAGGGGGTGCGCTTCCTGCCCTACCTCCGCAAGGCCCGCTCGCCCTACTGGGACGATAGGCTGACGGGCACGGTCTTCGGCCTGGGGGCGGACCACGACCTCAGGCATCTGGCCCGGGCCCTCCTGGAAGCCGTCGCCTACGACATCGGCGCCATAATCGACCTCATGGCCGCCCGGGTGGCACTGAAGCCGGCGGTCATCCTGACCGGCGGCCTCTCGAAGAATGCCCTCGTCGCCCGGCTGTTGGCGGACGTTCTGGACCGGGAAATCCTGGTGCCGGAGTGCAACGAGGGCTCAGTGGCGGGGGCCGCGGTGATGGCCCTGCGGGGCCTGGGCCTCGTGGACGGCCTGGCCTTCGACCGCCGGAAGGAGCGCGCCTACGCGTCCTGGCTGCCCGAGGCGACCCGGAGCGGCCTGTACCGGGAGCTCCGAGCTGAATACGCCGACCTGGTCTCGCGCTTCCGCGTCCTGGGATCTGAGCTCCGGACGGCGGCGATGGCACGCACGGGCGCGGCCGGAGGCGGACTATGAAGGTGCTGGTGGCCTCCAAGTCCTTCGGCAAGGCCGATCCCGCCGCCGTCGCCTATCTGGAAGATCGGGGCATACGGGTCGTCTGGTCGGACGTTCCCAGCCCGGGCCCCGAGGATCTGGTCCGCCAGGTGCCGGGCTTCGACGCCCTGATCGTGGGAAACGATACGGTGGACCGGCGCGTGATCGCCGCGGCGGACCGCCTCAAGATCGTGCACATGCACGGCACGGGCCTGGACGCCATCGACGTGGAGGCGGCGACGGAGAAGGGCATCCTCGTGGCCAACGCCCCGGGGGCCAATAAGAACGCCGTGGCGGAGATGACGGTCTGCCTGATGCTGGCCCTGGGGCGTCGCCTGGACAAGCACCTGGCCCTCCTGCGGGAGGGGCGCTGGGAGCGGAGCGCCGGCAACGAAGTATCGGGCTCCACGGTGGGCATCATAGGCCTCGGGAACATAGGACGGCGGGTGGCGGAGCTCCTGGCGGGCTTCAACGTGCGCCTACTGGGCTACGATCCCTGCCCCGACGCCGCCTGGGCGGCG
>CAYUPG010000020.1:0-1488 GCA_964446515.1 uncultured Treponema sp. | reverse complement strand
GAGCGCGGCCTGGAGCCTGCGGACAGCCCGGACCGTATCTTCGCCGAGGCGGACTGGGTGGTGCTCTGCGCCCCCCTGACCGCCGCCACGGAGGGCCTGGTCAACCGCCGCACCCTGTCCCTGATGAAGCGGACGGCCTACCTCGTGAACACCGCCCGGGGCGCCCTGGTGGACGAGGACGCCCTGCGGGAAGCCCTGCAGGAACGGCGCATCGCCGGGGTCGCCCTGGACGCCTTCGCCGAGGAGCCGCTTCCCGCGGATTCTCCCCTGCGGAAGCTGGACATCGTCATGACCCCCCACATCGCCGCGACATCGACCGAGACCGCGGCGAAGGTGTCCTGGATAGTGGCCCGGAACGTGGCGGCCGCCCTTCTGGAAGGATCGACGGCGGGGGCCGTCAACGCCGGCCTGATATGCCGGCGAGAAAACGCAACACAAACCATTGGAGGTTTATCGTGATAAAGGGTTCCCTGGTTCCGAACATCACCATGTTCGACGCGGACGGCAACATCGATGCGGCAAAGACCGCCCGGCACATGAAGTGGATGTTCGACAAGGGCGTGGACGGGCTCTTCCTGACGGGCTCCTACGGCGCAGGTCCGCTCATGTCCAACGAGGAGCGCATACGGGTATACGGGATCGCCAAGGAGGCGGCCGCCGCCTACAAGGGCAAGATCCTCCTGCCCCACGTGGGCTGCATCGACACCAAGAGCACCGTGGAGCTGGCCAAGGCCGCGGAGAGGATCGGCGTGGACGCCATAGGCGCGGTGCCTCCCTTCTACTACAAGCACGGGGACGACGTGGTGATCCAGTTCTACAAGGACATCATCGACGCCGTGAAGATTCCCGTCTTCGCCTACAACAACCCCGAGACCTCCCGCTACACCTTCAACCTGAAGGCGGTGCGGACCCTCATGGACTACGGGCTCGCCGGCATGAAGGACAGCCCCCTGTCCATCGGCCTGATCTCCCGGGTGGCCTACGAGGCCCAGGAGGGGAAGAAGGACTTCCAGCTCATCATCGGCACCTCAACGGGCTGGCTGCCCCTGTACTACATGGGCGTGCGGGCCACCATCGCGGGGATGAACAACTGGGCGCCCGAGGTGATGACCGAACTCGTGCGGGCCACCTTCGCCGGAGAAGAGGCGCGGGCCCGGAAGGCCTACCTGGTGATGATGGACCTGTCCGCGAAGATGCACTTCGCCGATTCCACCATCGCCAGCCACATGGCCCTCTACGCCCGGGGCTTCGACGCGGGGTATCCCCGCAAGCCCATGATTCTGCCGCCCTTCTCTGATCCCAAGTACGCGGAGATCGGCACCTGGCTGGAGCAGGGCTTCGCCGAGCTGGGGCTGCCCTTTGAGCGGGGGGACTTCCGGATCTAGGATCGGCGGTCAATCGCGGGCACCGATCTTTCTCGGTTGCCTAGGGGCGCGGCTGCGGCTATACTTCGGGGACACCATGGCGCAATTATCATTTATTGAAAAC
>CAYUPG010000019.1:1171-20537 GCA_964446515.1 uncultured Treponema sp. | reverse complement strand
CCGCCTGCCGCAGGGGCTCCAGGAAACGCCGGTAGCGGGGAAAGACGCTGCGCCGGTACCAGTCGGGATGCACCACCGGTCCGCCCGTCCAGCAGAGGTCGTCGTGGACCATCACCACGGGCACCTCCGATTCGGCGTAGGCCTGGAACCAGGGCTCCACCCAGCGGGCGTAGCCCTCCACCACCGGCTCGAAGCGCTCCGGATCGGAGAGGCCCAGGAGCAGGCCTTCCCAGCCGAAGATCTCCACGAGGCCCGAGAAGAGGGTCACGTAGACGCCCCCCATTGCCAGGGTGTCCGGGTAGCGCCGGACCTGTTCATGGTACTCCGCCTCGAGGCCGGCCCTTAGGTCGCCGCTGCGGAGTTCCCCGTACTCCGTCAGGGGATCCAGGGCGAAGATGTCCTCTTCCCGCAGGAAAGGGAAATCCGTCCGCCCGTCCGCCCGTGGGGCGCCCGCCTCGTCGGAACCGTACTCCGCGCTGCCCATGCGGGTCACCCTGCCTCCCGTGGCGGCGAGGGTGTCCCCGTCGACGGCGGTCTCCCACATGAAGGCGTAGTCCCAGATCCGCACGAAGTCCCGGGCGGCTTCCTCCCGGAGGGCGGCCAGGGCCGGCCCGGCCGATCCCGCCGCGGAACGTCCCGTAACCCGGGATACCAGATCCCAATGGAAGTGGGCGGAGTACTCCGTCCGGGGGACCCGGTCGGTCATGCGGCCCTCCAGGGCGGCCAAGCCGGACTCAGCGGACATCGGCGGCCACCCCGAAGGCCTCGTCGGCCCCCTCGTAGAGGTTCAAAGGTCCGTCCAGCGCCAGCTTGAGCACCGTGACCAGGGGATCGCGCCGGATGCCCCGCAGGTCGATCCACGCCGTGCCGGGGATGTCGTACCAGTTGGCCCCTCCGGATACGCTCACCCCCAGGGGACGGCCGTCCCCCAGGACCGAAGCTTCCACGATGCGGTTCCGCAGGCCCCGGAGGGGGACCTCGTCGGCGGGAGGGTCGGACAGGAAGAGGTAGAGCGTGCGCCCGTCGGCCGAGAGGGTGGAGGGACCGTGGAAGTGGCCCGCCGCCATGCCCGCCCTGCTGCCGAAGACCGCCTCGCCGTTGATGCGGTTCCAGCGGCCCAGCTCGGCCAGGATGGCCGATTCCTCTTCGGGGATGGTTCCGTCCGCCCGAGGGCCGATGTCCAGGAGCAGGTTGCCCCCCATGCCGACGATCTCCGTAAAGAGTCGTACGATGCGCCGAGGACTCTTGAAGTTGCGGTCCGACGGCCGGTACCCCCAGGAATCGTTCATGGTCATGCAGGTCTCCCAGGCCGAGGCCGGGGCACGGAAGGGGACGCTCTGTTCGGGGGTGGCGTAATCCCCGCGGCCGCAGAGCCGGGAGTTGATCATCACGGCGGGATTGCGGCTCCGGAGAGCCGCTGCCAATTCGTCCACGCCCCACTGCTCCGCCGAACGCTCCCAGTCGCCGTCGAACCAGAAGAGGTCCGGATCGTAGGCACTCTGCAGCTCGCCGATCTGGCCCCGCATGTAGGAAAGGTAGCGCTTCCAGGCCTCGGGCTTCTCCACCCCGTCGGCGGGATAGCAGAAGCCGAAGCGGTCCCCCGCGGCGTCGTGGCCCAGCCCCTGATTGTAGCGCCTGCCCCAGACGGCGTGGTTCACCGACGGGTAGTCCGGATGGTTCCAGTCTCCCAAGGAATAGTAGATGCCTAATCGGAGCTTCCTGCGCCGGACCGCGTCGCAGAAGGGGGTCAGCACATCCCGGCCCGCGGGAGTGGCCCTGGGAACCGACAGGTCCGAGAGCGCCGTATCCCAGAGGGCAAGTCCCTCGTGGTGGCGGCTGGAGATGACGGCATAGCGGGCGCCGCTGCCGGCTATGGCGTCCGCCCAGGACTCCGGGTCGTAGCGCTCCGCCGTGAAGCCCGCTTTCTGGGCCATGTACTCGCCGTGGCTCAGGTCCCCCCGGAAAAAGGCCCAGGACTCCTCCACGCCCTTGACGGCGTAGAGGCCCCAATGGATGAAGATGCCGAGCTTAGCGTCGGCGAACCAAGGCTGCACCATGATGTTATCCTTTCAGCGCGCCGGCGGTGACTCCCGCCTCTATCCAGCGCTGCAGCAGAAGATAGAAGAGCACGATGGGAATCATGCCCAGGGTGAAGGCCGCGAAGGCCATGTTGATCTCCACGCTGTACTGCCCGAAGAAGTAGTACTGCGTCAGGGGCAGGGTGCGCACCGCGTCCCGCTGCACCAGGATCAGGGATACGGAGAAGTCGTTCCAGGCCGCCAGGGCGGAGAGGACCGTCACCGTCAGGGTAATGGGCTTGAGCAGGGGAAACACCACCAGCGCGAAGGTGCGGAACTTGCCGCAGCCGTCGATGCGGGCCGCCTCCTCGAGCTCCCGGGGCACGGTCTTAACGAAGCCCGTGAACAGGAAGATGTCGAAGCCCAGCTGGAAGCCCGCGATCGCCAGGACCAGACCCGGCAGGGTATTGAGGAGCCCCAGGGCCCGGAACTGGCTGTAGAGGGGAAACATCACCACCTGGAAGGGCAGGATGATGGAGGCGGTGAAGATGAAGTACAGGGCCTGGAAGCGCCGCTCCCGCCGCCGAGCCAGGGGCCAGGCGGCGGCGGAGCAGAAAAATATCAGGATGAGGGTCACCCCCACGGTCACCGCGAGGGAGTTGCCGAAGGCCCTGAAGAAATTGGAGACCTCCACTGCCCGGCGGTAGTTTTCAAAGTTCAAGGCCGCAGGCAGACCCAAGGGCGAGCGGGCGGTCTCCGCGGGGGTCTTGAAGGAATAGACCAGGCTCACGTAGAAGGGAGCCAGGAACACGAGGCCCGCCGCCCAGCTCATGAGGGCCGCGAGAATATCGGAGGGGCGTCTGAAGGCCCGTATGCGCAGTGTTCCGATCATAGTTCTTGCTCCCCGGACCGCAGGATTTTGGCGGCGCTCGTGGTCGCCGCGGCCACCAGAACGAAGAGAACCAGGGCCGCCGCCTGTCCGTAGCCCGCCTTCCCGTAGGGAAAGGCGTACTGGTAGACGTAGACGGCCAGGGTCCAGCTGGACCGGCCGGGGCCGCCGCCGGTGGCAGCCATGGGATAATCGAAGACCTTGAGGCCCCAACCCAGCCAGAGGGTCACGTTGATGGTGAGGGCGGGCCGTATCATGGGCAGGGTCACCCGGAAGAAGCGGCGGAGGGCGCCTGCCCCGTCGACCAGAGCGGCCTCGTAGAGCTCCCGGGGCACCGCCTTCAGGGCCGCCAGGTAGGTGAGCATGGCCAAGCCCGCGTCCCGCCAGAGGCAGATGATGGACAGGCCGTACATCACCGTGTCCGGGCTTCCCAGCAGGCCGCGCAGGCCGAAGAGAGCCGTGAAGACGTCGGAGAAGATGTAGGACCAGATGAAGGAGGCCAAGACCAGGCTGATGACGATGGGCATGAAGAAGATCGTCTTGAGGGCTCCGACCCCGGGAAAGTCCCTATCCACGGCCAGGGCGAGCAGCAGGCCCAGCAGGTTCACCGACAGGACCGTGAGCAGGGTGAACAGGAGCGTGTTCCTGAGGGGAGAAAGCAGCGCCTCGTCCCGGAAGAGTATGGAAAGGTTGCGCAGCCCCGTAAATCGGGGATTGGGGGAGAAGCCGTCCCAGTTGGTGAAGGCGATGCCTATGCCCCGCAGGAAGGGAAGGACCACGATGAAGGAGAAGAGGGCCAGGGCCGGCAGAAGAAAGAGGTAATCCGCCTCGGCGGCGCCGCGCCGGGATGGGATGGAACGCATGTGCACCTCGCGATGATGGACGGGACGGCGGCGGCCCCGGAGCCGCCGCCGCGCGCAGGGCCGGGCCGCGCGGGCGGACCGGCCTTCGGCTATTCGGTCGCCTTGATCTTGTCGAACTCCGCGTCCAGGCGCTTGGCGTAGGCCGCGGCGTTCCGGGCGGGGTCCACGGCGAACTCTTCCTGGATCTGCCGGAAGGTCTTGTCGTACTGACCCGAGTAGATGGGGATGCCCTCGAAGTTGAAGGTCCTGCCGCCGTCCAGATAGGCCTGGATGTCCTGGAGCATGGGATCGACCGCGTCCACCTTGACGCCCTTGACCACGGAGATGACCTTGGCGGTCTCGGCCCAGGCCTTGGCCCCCTCGGGGGACACCATGGCGGCCAGGAACTTGATGACCGCGTCCTTGTTCTTGGTCTGGGCGCTGGCCATGAAGGCATCGTCCACGGCGATGTCCAGGAGGTTCTCCGCGGCGACGTCGAAGGCGGGGTTCAGGAAGTAGCCGAACTTGCCCTCGGGATTCGCCTTGCGGATATCCCCCACCGCCCAATTGCCCTGCATCACCATCGCGGCCCCTCCGGTGGCGAACATGGCCAGCTGGCGGGAGTAGTCCACGCTGAAGGGATCGGGGTTCCCGTACTTGAGCCGCTCGGCGTAGCGGTCGAGGGAGGCCAGGAACTGGGGATAGTCCGCGAATTTCTTGGTCCGGGCCATGGTCGCGCCGTAGAAATCGGGCATCTTGGCCAGGGGGCCGCCGGAGAAATCGCTCTGGAAGACCACCTGGGCGGTCCAGGCGTCCTTGAAGCCGAAGGCGAAGGGGACGACGCCCTTGGCCTGCATGGCCCTGCACAGGGCGATGAGCTCGGAATAGGTGGCGGGAACCTTCCAGCCGTTGGCCTCGAAGAGGGCCTTGTTGTAGAAGACGCCCATGGTCTGCACGTCGAGGGGCAGTCCGTAGACCTTGCCGTCCACCTTCATGGACTCGAGGGAAGAGGCGGCCACGTTGGCCAGGAAGCCCTGACCGCTCAGGTCCAGGAGCTGTCCGGCCGAAACGAGCTCGGCGAACATCTTGGGGCGCCCGAAGATGACGTCCGGCGCGTCCCCCGCGGCGATTTTGGTCTTGAGGGTGGCGGAGAAGCTGTTGAAGTCCGTCGCCTCCACCACCACCTTCACGTCGGGGTTGGACGCGTTGAAGAGGGCGATCATCTTGTCCAAGCCGTCCCGCTTGGACTGCTCGCTCATGAAATGGAACACCCGGATGGTGACGGGGGCCTTCGACGGCCCCGCCTTGTCGGAGCCGCCTGCGGCGAAGACCGAGGCGGCGCACAGGGACGCCAGGGCCAGGGATAGGATACGCGTGGAAACCTTCATGGAATCCTCCTCTTGGATTATCGTTACCCTAGTGTGCGGCCCTTCGGTGCTGGGGGATAGTACAAGAATCGATCATTTCTTTAGCTTTTATGCTCCGGAAAGGTATTCCCGGGGGGATTTGCCCGTCACGCGCCGGAACACCTGATTGAAGTAGGCCGGATTGTCGAAGCCCACCTTAGCGGCGGCTTCGTAGACCTTCATGGTGCTGGAGCTCAGGCAGCGCACGGCCTGAAAGACCCGAACCCGGTTCAACAGTTCCGAGAAGGTGGCGCCGGTCTCCGCCTTGAGCCGCCGGGACAGGTGCCCGGGGCTCACGCCGCACTCCGCGGCCGCCGACTCGAGCCCCAGGTCGTCGGCGTAGCGTTCGGCGATGAGCTCCATGGCCCGCCGCACCAGGGGACTCCGGCCGGCCGAGGAGGGATCGGCATTCCGCAGGGCCGACAGTTCCCGAAAGGGTTCCAGGGCTTCTTCCCAGGAGAAGGCTCCGTCTATGCGGCGGCAGAGGGCGTCGGGCCCCGGAAGGGGCAGGCCCTCCGGCCGTGCGGCCTCCATACGGAAGAGCAGGGCCAGCAAGCCTCCCTTGAGCAGGTCCTTGACCGCGGAGGCCCGTATGTTCCCCGCTTGGGCGGGCATGGAGGACAGCCGGGAAAGGTTGGCCGCGAACTCCTCGCCCTCCGCCCTCTCAAGACGCCCAAGCATGCGCCCCAGCTCCGCCAGGGCGGCGGGGTCATCCGAAAGCTCCTCCTGGAAGAGCGCGGCGCCGGCGCGGAAGCGGGCGGTCTCAGCCGCCTCCGCGGCCCCCGCTAGGGATGCGGCGAGACCGGAATCCCGGTCAAGGACTTCCGCCGAGCCCAGGCCCAGGGCGAAGCCGCGGCGGTCGGCGCGCTCCAGGGAAGCGGCGATGCGGGCTGCGCAGGTCCGCCTCAGCTCCGAGACCGCCGCCGCATCCGATCCGGAGATAAAGACCGTCGCGGAGCACCCGTCCCCGTCCCGGAACTCCACCAGGCGGATCCCTTCCCGGCCCCCCGCCCTGCCGGGGAAGGCCGCCGCGAAGGGCTCGGCGGGCAGCGCTTGGCCCGAAACGCGGGGCACCACGCGCAGGCAGAAGCCCCGGCGGGGAAGGAAGCCGAGGCGGCGCTCCAATTCATCCATGACCGACGGATCTCCGCGCCGCCTGACCGAAAGCTCCAGGGCGGCGGACCTGAGCCGGCCCCGGTCGGCGGACACCGTATCCAGGGCCCGGCGCACCGCCGCGGCGAGCTCTTCGTCGTCGATGGGCTTAAGGATGAAGTCCGCGACTCCCGCACGGAGCGCCCGCTTGGCGTACTCCAGCTCCCCGTAGCCCGTGATCACCACCACCTTGCAGGGAATTCCCCGCTCGGGAAGGGCTTCCGCGAGGGAGAGGCCGTCCATCCCCGGCATGCGGATATCCGTTATCAGCAGGTCGGCTCCCTCCGAGCGGATCAAGGCGAGGGCCGATTCTCCGTCCGCGGCCACGGCGGCCACGGCGCAGCCGAGCTCCGTCCAGGGGATGGAGGTCCTGAGGGAATCCAGAACCAGGGGATTGTCGTCCGCTATGACCACCTTATACATCGCCGAGTCCCCCGGGGGGCAGGAGCACCGTGGCGACGGTTCCCCTGCCGGGAGCGGAGAGCAGCTCCACCCCGTAGGGCGCTCCGCAGCGTATGCGGATCCGCCTATGAATATTGCGCAGCCCGACTCCTCCTTCCGCCGAGGGGGACGGCTCATCCTCCGCCCCGTCCAGCATCGAGGCAAGAATGCTCCGCATGCGCTCCTCCGGTATGCCCGTGCCGTTGTCCGCAACGGAGAGCCGCAGGTTTCCCGAGGCGTCCCGCTCGCTCCTGATCACCAAGGAAGCATCGGCCACCCTTTGCGGATAGGCGTGCCGCAGGGCGTTCTCCGCCAAGGGCTGCAGGATGAAGCGGGGCACCGGCACGGCCCTGTCGGCCTCGTCCACCTCCACGTCGATGGAGAGGGAAGCTCCGTGGACGGTCTTGGCGAAGAGGAGGTAGCTCTCCAGGTAGGACAGCTCCGCCGCCAGGGGCACCCGGTCGTCCCCCCGCGCCAGGGCGCCGCGGAGCAGCACGCTCAGGGCGCGGCTCAAGGCCGCCGATCGGGGGGAATTGTCCAGCTTGGCGGTGCTGTTGATGGTCTCCAGGGCGTTGTACAGGAAGTGGGGATTGAGCTGGGCCTGGAGGTTCCGGTATTCCGCCTCCAGGGACCGCAGCTCCGCCTCGTGCTTGGCGGTCCGTTCGCGGGCAAGCTCGGCGAGCATGGATTCCAGCCTCCCGGCCATGCGGTTGAACTCCTTGCCGAGCTCCGCAACTTCCAGGCCCCCCGATATGGGTACGGCGACGGAAAAATTTCCCGAGCCCAGCTCCTTGACCCCCGCGGTGAGGAGGGACAGCCCGCGGGTCACGCTTCCCGCCTGCCCGTAGGCCGCCGCCAGGGCCAGGGCCAAGCAGAGCAGGATGATCCCCGCCACCGCCAGACGGGCGCCCCCGAGGCTCCGGTCCAAGGCCGAACGGGAAACCAGCACCAAGGCCGCCCAGCGGCCCCCTTCCCCGGCATCGTTCCCATAGTCCAGAACCCCATAGAGCCTGTCCCCGGGAACGGCGGTCTCGATATCGACGTCGCTGCCCCCGGATGCTCCCGCGGCTTCCCACAGATCGAAATCGCCCGCCGGCAGGGCGGCCCCCGCGGAGTAAACCCTGCGCCCGTCGTCGAAGAGGACCACCGCCCCGTATTCCTGCACCAGGGGAGCCAGCATCTCGTCGAAGAAGACGGGATCCGCGAGCACGACGAAGAACCCAAGATAGGCCGTCGTCTCCAGGTCGAACACCGCCCGCTCCATGGCGAGCTTGCCGTCGGACAGAAGCCGCCAACGGGCGGCTCCCCAGGCCGCCCGGGCGGAAGTCCGGGCTTCCGCCACCGCCTCGGTCAGAGCGCCTTTCAAGGGAAGCCGGGCGCCGCTCCTGTCGAAGGCGAGCCGATCGCCCAGGACGTTCTCCACGTACAGGGCGCGGACCGGGAGCCGCGCGTAGTAGACCGACGCGGCCATCTGGGAAGCCAGTCGGCGCATCAGCAGAGAAGAGAGGGGATCGGGCCCCCTGAGATCGGCCTGGGGATAAAAGAAGGATTTTTCCGAGCGCAGACGCTCCAGGAAGAAATCCTCCACCTCCCGGGTCCGCACCGCGGCCATGGAGGCGACGGAGGGCGCCAGGGAGCGGGCGTAGGATCGGGCGTCGGCCAAGCGGGCGTTGCCGTAGCTGCCGTACAGGGCGACGCCGGCCAAGCCCACCGCCGCGCAGAGGGTGACGGCGCCGGATATGAAGAACTGGGTCCGCAGGCCCAAGCGGTCGGTGAAGCCTTTCAGCCTTCGCATGGGCTCACTATAGCCGCCCCGTCCGCAGCCGCCAAGCGGTGCGTCCTGGGGTTTCCCGGCGCGGCATCCCGGCGGCTCACCCCTTGCTGCGGTACTCCCCCACCCCGTCGAAGAAGCGGCCGAACCACTGGTCCATGGGAACGATGTTGATGCCGAAGTTGCAGGACACGTGCTTGTGGTGCAGGTAATGGAAGTAGTCCCCGGCCACCACCGTGCCCTTGAAGAGGGGCCCCTCGAAGCCCAGGTGGCCGAAGGCGGGCCCCAGGGCTACGTGCTGGGAATGGAAAAAGAAGTGCCATGGGCTCGAGGGCACCACGAAGTGGACGGCCATGACGCTCAGGTAGAGCAGGTGCTCAAGCGGATGCATGGCCATGCCCGTCCAGGGTCCGGGGTTGGGGTTCTTGTGGTGGACGGAGTGGATGGGCATGAACAGGGGCCGCCAATGGATCAGGCGATGGATCAGGTAGAAGTGCACCGAACGCCAGAAGGGGATCAGGACGAAGAGGGCGACGAAGGCGACGGGGTGGTCCTTCCAGGCCAGGACGGGGACCCGGCCGTTGGCTGCGGCCCACCAGTAGAGCACCTCGTAGGCGGTCCAGATGGGCAGGCCGAAGACGAGGCTGCGGAAAACGTTGTCGTATACCTGGCTGCCGAAGAGGAAGCGCCTATTCTTCTCCTGGTGGAAGCTGGGATGGTACTTCCGCTCCTTCCCGTGCAGCTTCAGGGTGTAGAAGACCAGGTGAAGGCCGCCGTAGACCGCCCCCATCAGGAGGAAGTTGCGCAGGAGCATCCATAGGATCCACCCGGGGGCCAGGTTCTTGGCCTGCTCCAGACCGGGCTGCAGGTAGGCCGCGGTGATCCAGCCGAAGGCGACGTAGAGGACGTTCTGGGGAAACAGGAATCCGCCCCAGCCGAAGAGCCACTTCAGGGTCTCCAGGGGCTTGGGAGGCCAGGCGAAGAGGGGAACCCTCTCGCAGGGATAGGGAGGATGCCAATGGCCCTTGTCGTCGTAGAATCCGAAGCTTTCCATAGCGTCAGCCTCCGGCGGCGCGGGCGAAGTCGCGCATGGCCTCCAGGTTCTCCGCCGGGGAATCACCGGGGACCTCGCAGCCGGCCGACACGATGTAGTTTTTGCCCCCCGAGGCCGCCAGGGCTTCCCGCAGGGCGGAGCGGACCGTTTCGGGCGTTCCGCCGCGGACCACCGAGACGGTATCGATATGCCCCAGGAGAAGCCGGTCGGGACCCAGGGCGGCCCGGGCCTTGGGAAGGGACGCCTGGGTGTCCAGGTCGATGATGTCGTAGGGCAGGTCCTTCAGCAGGGGCATGAGCTCCGTGGTGTTGCCGCAGATATGCAGCCGCGCCAGGGCTCCCCCCGCGTGGATGGCGTCGATGTAGGCCCGGTGGAAGTCATGGATGAACTGGGAGAAGATATCCGGTCCCATGAGGGAGGATGCCGCATCCCCCACGCCGATCACGTCGGCTCCCGCCCGGATCTGGGCCGAGGCGAAGGCAACCCCCTGCTCCGTGGTGAAGGCCAAGAGGTCCCGGACGAATTCCGGGTCGTCGTAGAAGTCCATCATGAGGCGGGACAGGCCACGCAGGTCCGCCCCCTCGGCGCAGGGACCCTCCACCCAGCCTTCCACCAACAGGTCCTTCCCGGCCCGGGCGGCCAATTCCGATACGGCCCGCAGGCGGTTGGACATGCGCGGACCCGAGCCGGGGTCCACGGGCCTGAGCCGGGCAAGGACGGCCTTGTCTTCCAGCAGGGAGGAGGACTCGTCGTTGGCCGGCGGCTCGTCGTCGTACCAGAGGGTCTTCTGGCCGAGGTCCGCCGCCTCCACCGCAGGGTCCGATATGGCCGACACGTGGTCCGCGCCGAAGCGCTCGGCGAAGGCCAGCTGACCCTCGGCCAGGACGCGGTAATCCGTGGCGTAGGCGCGGTACTTGGCCCCGATGCCCTTGGCGGCGAAGCTCATGGTGATGGGCATGAAGGCCAGCCGTCCGGTCGGCTCCCCCCTGACCTGGGCCCGCACTAGTTCCTTTCCGTTCATAACGATTGATCTCCCCTTGCTACTGTACTTCGGATTTTTCAGTTCGTCTTGTGCGATGTTGCTGAAATATGTTGTAAAATTGAGGTCCACCATGACGGAAAGCACGGAGCGCATTATTGCAGTCCTCAGGTCCATATCGGCCGGCAGGGTATCCGCCTACGGGGCCGTAGCGGCGGCGGCGGGACTGCCCCGGGGGGCACGTCAGGTCGCCCGGGTCCTGCACACCCTATCCCGGAGCCTGAACCTTCCCTGGCACCGGGTGCTGCGCTCCGACGGCTCCATCGCCCTGGCGGAAGGGGAAGGACGGGAACTGCAGGCCGCCCTCCTCCGCGCCGAGGGGGTGTCGGTGGAGGGCGATTCGGTGGACCTGGAGCGCTACGGCCACCGGTTTTGATATTATGACTTGTTTAGTCATGTATAAACCTATATGCTTAAGGCATGGGTCATACTGATAGCCCCACGCCCTTGGAGGCGGAAGAGCTGATTGAGGATTACCGCCTGGCCGTGCGGTCCCGGGAAGCGTCGGTGGCCGGCCGAAAGGAAGTGCTGGCCGGAAGGGCGAAATTCGGCATCTTCGGAGACGGCAAGGAGCTGGCTCAGCTCGCCCTGGGTCGGGCCTGCCGTCCGGGGGATTGGCGCTCGGGCTACTACCGGGACCAGACCTGGATGTTCGCCCTGGGCGTCCTCGACCTCGGGCAGTACTTCGCCCAGCTCTACGGCGACGCCGATAGGGAACGGGAACCCCAGACCGCCGGCAGGTCCATGAACTGCCACTTCGCCACCCGGCTCCTGGCCGAGGACGGGACTTGGCTGGATCAGACCGTGCGCTTCAACTCGGCGGCGGACCTATCCCCCACGGCCTCCCAGCTGCCCCGAGCCGTGGGACTGGCCTACGCGTCGGTGCTCTACCGACGCCTGGCCGCTTCGGGCCTCGACGGGGCGGGTTTTTCCCGGGGGGGCAACGAAGTGGCCTGGGTCTCCATCGGCAACGCCTCCACCGCCGAAGGGCTCTTCTGGGAGTCCGTCAACGCCATAGGAGTCCTGGGGGCCCCCGCGGTGGTGGCGGTCTACGACGACGGCTACGGCATATCCGTGCCCAACCGATTCCAGATGGTCAAGGAAAACATCGCCGCCGCCCTGGAGGGTTTCCGCCGCACCGCCTGCCCTTCCGAGGGCTGCGACGTGGGCTTCGACCTCTACACCGTCCCGGGCTGGGACTATCCCGCCCTCCTCGCGGCCTTCCGAGAGGCGGGGGAGACGGCCAGGGCCGACCACATACCCGCCCTGGTGCACGTCGTGGAGTGCACCCAGCCCCTGGGCCACTCGACCTCGGGCTCCCACGAGCGCTACAAGAACGCGGAGCGGCTGCGCTGGGAGCGGGATTTCGACTGCCTGCCCCGCTTCCGCGCCTGGCTACTGTCGACCGGAGCCGCGGCGGAAGAGCAGCTTGCCCGCATCGAGGAGGAGGAGCGGGAGGCGGTGGAGCGGGCGCGGAATGCCGCCTATGAAGCCCGCCGCGCCCCCATCCTGCAGGAGCGGGCCGAAGCGGTGCGCATCCTGGAAGCCGCAGGACAGGCGGAGGAAGCCCGCACCCTCGCCGCCCTTGAAAGCGCGGACCGCCGGGACCATGCGTCGGCGGTCCACCGGGCCCTGGTCGCCCTCAGGACTGGAGCGGCCGGGAGGTCCGAGGAGGGGGACGCCGCGGAGGACTTCCTCCGGAGGCTGCGGAGCGAGAACGAGCGGCGCTACGGATCGGACCTCTATTCGCCCCACGCCGATTCCGCCCTGCGCCTGGTTGAGCGGGGACCTGAGTACGGAGCCGACGCGCCCTCGGTCATGGGCTTCGAGCTCATCAACGCCGCCTTCGACGCCGCCTTCGCCCGGGACCCCCGGGTGGTCGCCTTTGGAGAGGACATGGGCCGGCTGGGGGACGTCAACCAGGGCTTCCGGGGACTCCAGGAAAAGTACGGCACCCTGCGGATAAGCGACACGGGGATCCGCGAGGCCACCATCCTGGGGCAGGCCATAGGACTCGCCCTCCGGGGCCTGCGGCCCATAGCGGAGATCCAGTACCTGGACTATCTCCTCTACGCCCTCCAGCTCCTGTCCGACGATCTGGCGACCCTGCGCTGGCGCACCGCCGGGGGGCAGGCGGCGCCGGTGATAGTGCGGACCCGGGGGCACCGGCTGGAGGGAATCTGGCATTCCGGGTCTCCCATGGGAGGAATACTCAACCTCGTGCGCGGCCTCTACCTCCTGGTGCCCCGGGATTTCACCCGGGCGGCGGGCTTCTACAACGCCCTCCTGCGTTCCGGGGAGAGCGGCATCGTGGTGGAGGTGCTGAACGGCTACCGCCGAAGGGAGCCCCTGCCGAGCAACCTGGCCGACCTCGTGATACCGCCGGGCATCTGCGAGGTCCTGCGCCCCGGAAAGGATCTGACGATCGTCACCTACGGTGCGACGGTGCGGGTGGTCATGGAGGCGGCGGACCGCCTGGCGGAGATCGGGGCGGAGGCCGAGGTCATAGACGTGCAGTCCCTGCTGCCCTTCGACCTCCGGGGAACCGTCAGGACTTCCCTTGAGAAGACCAGCCGCATACTCTTCGTGGACGAGGACGTGCCCGGGGGCGCCGGGGCCTACATGATGCGCCAGGTCCTGGACGCCCAGGGGGGCTACGAGCTGCTGGACTCGCCGCCCAGGGCCCTGTCCGGGGCGGAGCACCGGCCGGCCTACGGTTCCGACGGGGACTACTGGTCCAAGCCCAACGCGGAGTCGGTCTTCGACGGGGCGTACGCGCTGCTGCGGGAAGCGATGCCGGCCAAGTTCCCCGCCCTCTACCGGAGGGAGGAACCATGACCATCACCGTACGGGCGCCCCGTCTGGGCGAGGGGGTCGAGGAGCTCACCGTCGGCCGCCTGCTGGCAGCCCCGGGCGCCGCGGTCGTGACGGGCGCGCCCCTTCTGGAATTGGAGTCCGACAAGGTGGTGACCGAGCTGGCCGCCCCCTCCGCCGGAAGGCTGCTGCGCGCCCTGGTCCCCGAGGGGTCCCTGGTGCGGGTCGGCGATCCCCTGGTGCTCCTGGAAACGGATACCGCGGAGGGCGTCGACGGGGCGGCGGACCTTCCGCCCCCGCCGGCCGGAGCTCCTCCGGAGGGCGGCCGTAAGGCCCCCTTCTACTCTCCCCTGGCACGCAAGCTCGCCGCCCTCCACGGGGTTGACCTCGCCCTGGTGGAGGGGACGGGGCTCGGCGGACGGGTCATGAAGCAGGACATCTACGACTACCTGGAGCGCCGTGCAGGATCGGGAGGGTCCGCCGCGGGAGGGTCCGAACTGCGGCCCCACAGTCTCGCCCGGACCAGGATAGCGGAGAACATGGTGCGGTCCATCCGGGCCTCCGCTCCGGTGCTCACGGTCATGGAGGCGGACCTGTCCGCCGTGACGGCCCATCGCGCGGCCCGCAAGGAGGAGTTCGCCCGCCAGGGCCTGCGGCTCACCCTCACGGCCTACTTCGTCGCCGCCGCGGCGGCCGCCCTGCGCCGCCACCCCACGGTCAACGCGTCCTGGACGGAGAAGGGCCTGGAGGTCCACCGGGAGATCAACATAGGCATGGCCGTCTCCCTGGGAGAGGAGGGCCTACTGGTTCCGGTGATACGCAGGGCGGACACCCTGGATCTGGCGGACATAGCCCGGGCGGTGGAGGACCTGGCCCGCCGCTCCCGGGAACGGACGCTCCGGCCGGACGAGGTGCGGGGGGGCACCTTCTCCCTGACCAACCACGGAACCGGCGGGTCCCTCTTCGCCACCCCCATCATACTCCAGCCCCAGGTGGGCATCCTCGGCATCGGTTCCATGCGAAAGCGGCCCGTGGCGGTACAGACGGCTGACGGCAGCGACGCCGTGGCGGTCCGGCCCATGGCCTACCTATCCTTCGTCTTCGACCACCGGGTGATGGACGGAGAGGGGGCGGACCGTTTCCTCTCCTCGGTGAAGAGCGCCCTGGAAGATTGGCGCTAGCAGCTTCCGCCCCGCCGACGGCCGTCCCTACGCCCGGCCGGGAATATTTCGTTGACAGCCCATCGCCGGCGTGTTTTTATTACTTGTTGTAAGTAACAAAATCACACTAGGGGGTCGGTATGGGCATGGAGCGGAAGGTAGGGTTCAAGGCGCTCGTTTCCTACGGGATGGGGGACCTCTACGGCGGGGGCTCCTTCCTGGTCATCTCCACCCTCTTCCTCTTCTTCCTCACCGACGTGGTTGGCCTCGAGCCCGCCCTGGCGGGGCTCGTGGTCTTCGTGGGCAAGGCCTGGGACGCCGTCTCCGATCCCCTGATGGGCTGCATCTCCGACCGGACCCGATCCCGCTTCGGCAGGCGCCGCATCTACTTCCTGGTCGGCGCCCTTCCGGTCTTCGCGAGCTTCGCCCTGCTCTGGATTTCCTTCCCCGCCGCGGGCCCTGCGGCATCCTTCCTCTACTACTTCTTCGCCTACCTCCTCTTCTGCACCGTCTTCACCATGGTGATGGTGCCCTACTCCTCCCTGCCCGCCGAGATGAGCGCGGACTACCGGGAGCGGACCCGGCTCGCCGGGGCTCGCATGTTCTTTTCCCAGCTCTCGGCCATACTGAGCGGCACCATTCCGGGCTACCTGGTGCACAGCCGCTACTCAGGCGACCCGGCGACGGGCTTCCTCCTGGTGGGGCTCGGCTTCGGACTATTCTACGCCCTTCCCTGGATCTTCGTGTTCCGGGGCACCTGGGAGCGGGAGGAAAGCGAAAGCGCCGCGCCCTCCACGACCCTGCCCCAGGCCTTCGTCCAGATGCGCCGGCTCCTGGACGTCCGGTCCTTCCGGCTGCACATCGGCATGTACCTTTTGGGCTATTCGGCCCTGGACGTGCTGTCCGCCCTCTTCGTCTATTACCTGGGCTCCTATATCGGCAACCGCTCCTACTACACCCCCTGCCTGGGCGCCATGCTCCTGGCCCAGCTGGTCGCCCTGCCCGTCCACCTGTACGGGGCAAACCGCCTGGGCAAGGGCCGCGCCTACGCCATAGGCGGTGCGGCGGTGACCCTCGTGGCCTGCCTCTTCTTCGCCGTGCCCCGGGGGGCGCCCCTGGCGGGCCTCCTCGCCCTCTCGGCGGCCCTCGGCCTGGGCCTTTCGGCGGTGGTCGCCATGCCCTGGGCCATGATCCCCGAGTCCGCCGACGCGGACGAGCTGGCCGGGGGAGGCCGGCGCACCGGGGCGGTGGCCGGGACCTTCACCCTGGCGCGGAAGCTGGTGCAGGCGGCGGTCCTTTGGGCCGTGGGCATAGCCCTCTCCGCCATGGGCTACCGCTCGGGCGGACTCCCCCAGGAGGGCGCCGCCGCGGGCATACGGCTGCTCTTCAGTTTCGGCCCCCTGATCCTGGTGGCTTCGGGCACCCTCCTCGCCCTGCGCTATCCCGTGGATCCCCACACGGACCGCCTGATGCGCGCGGAGCTGGAGCGGCGCCGGAAGGGAGGCGCCGCGGAGGGCCCCGGAGAAGAGGCCGCGGACATGCTTGAGCGGGTGGTGGGCCGGCGCCCATGATCGAGCTTCTGGAAAGCCCCGGGGGCATCGAGGTCCGGTGGAACGGTGAGACGGTGCTGGTCCACACGGTGCGGCGGCCCTGCGCCGCCCTCGGCCCCGCGCGCCTGCGCTATTCCCTCTTCAAGGGACGCTTCCGCATACGCGACCACAGCAGCCTTGCGCCCCTGCGGCGCTGCCTGGCCAAGCGGAACGGGGAGGGCGTGGATCTGGAGTTCCCCGACGGTCCCCTGACCCTCCGCTTCCGGGAAGAGGACGGGCTCCTGCGCGTGGTTCCCGTCGGCTCCGATGCGGAGGCGGCCCTGCGCATCGACCTGGCGGCCGGGAAGGACGAGAGGATCTACGGCTGCGGCGAGCACTTCTCCCGCTTCGACCTGCGGGGCGTCCGCGTCCGCGTCTGGGTGGAGGAGCACATCGGCACGGTGGACGCGGTCCTCAAGGTGCTGGCCCTCGCGGTCGGCCTCAAGCCCCGGCGCAAGAACTTCCGCCGCTACGCCACCTACCACCCCCAGCCCAGCTTCGTGACCTCGGCGCGCCGCTTCGTCCACGCGGAGGCGTCCTGCCACGCTGTGCTGGATTTCAGGCGCCCCGGCCGCCTGAGGCTCCTCTTCCACGGGAAGATCGAGGAGCTCGCTATGGGTAGGGGCGAAAGCTGGGACGAGGTTACCGAAAAGCTCACGGGTCTTTTGGGCCGCATGCCCGAGCTCCCGGATTGGATCTTCGACGGCATGATCCTGGGCATACAGGACGGCGCGGAGGTCTGCGAGGCGAAGGTCCGCCGTCTCCGCGACGCGGGGGCGGAGGTCTGCGGCATCTGGGCCCAGGATTGGGAGGGGCAGCGGCGCACCTACTTCGGCAAGCAGCTGCGCTGGGACTACCGCCGGGACGAGGGCCTCTACCCGGACCTGCCGGACAGGATACGGTCGTGGCGGGAGCGGGGCATCGCCTTCCTCGGCTACGTCAATCCCTACCTCTGCGCCGACGGCGAACAGTTCGCCGAGGCAGAGTCGCGCGGCTTCCTGGCCCGCCGGAGCGACGGGTCGACCTACCTCACCACGGCCACCAGCTTTCCCTTCGGCATCGTCGACCTGACGAATCCTGCCGCCTACGCCTGGTTCAAGGACATCATCGCGACCGAGCTCCTGGGCATCGGCATGGCCGGCTGGATGGCCGACTTCGGCGAGTACCTGCCCGCCGACGCGGTCCTGCACGCCGGCTCGGGGGCGGAGTTCCACAACCTCTGGCCCGTGCTCTGGGCGCGCCTGAACCGGGAGGCCCTGGAGGAGGCGGGGGCCCTGGGAAGGGCCTGCTTCTTCACCCGCTCGGGCTACGCCCGCTCCTCCCGGCACACGACCCTGGCCTGGAACGGAGACCAGCACGTGGACTGGAGCGACGACTACGGCATAGGGTCGGTGGTGCGCGCATCCCTGGCCCTGGGGCTCAGCGGCATGCCGATCTGCCACGCCGACGCGGGGGGCTACACCACCCTGCCCCGGATGAGCCGCAGCAAGGAGCTGTTCCTGCGCTGGCTGGAGCTCTGCGCCTTCACCCCGGTGCTGCGGAGCCACGAGGGGAACCGGCCGGAGGCGAACCACCAGTTCGACTCGGACGAGGAAACGGTCCGCGCGACCGCCCGCTTTTCCCGCATACACGCCGCCCTCAAGCCCTACCTGGCGGAAACCGCCGCCCAGGCCTCCCGGCGGGGCAGCCCCATGATGCGCCCCCTCTTCTACCACTACGGCGGGAGCTTCGGCTACGACGAGGACCACGCCTTCCTGCTGGGGAGGGATTTGGCGGTCTATCCCGTGCTGGAGGAGGGGGCCGCCGAACGGCGCCTGGTCCTGGGCGACGACCGGTGGATAGGCCTCTTCGACGGCAGGCCCTACGGCGGCGGAACCTGGAAAGTGCCTGCCCCCCTGGGCACCATCCCGGTATTCTACCGGGCCGACTCCCCCTCCGCCGAACTCTTCTCCCGAATCCGGGAACTGTAGCGGGCCGGCCGGGAACCCCCACGGATTACAAACCATTTTTCCTGGCGCGCCCTCCGGCCCGTACGCTATACTGGCACCAAAGGTGCATCCATGCAGAAAAACGTTTCGTTCTTCCCCAAGATAGTCGCGTCGGTCGTCGCCGTTCCCCTCTCGGCCCTGGTTCTGGGAGAGGCGTTCACCCACCTGTTCAACGACCTTCTGGACGCGGGGCTCTGGTCGCGGGTGTTCTTCACCTTCCAAAAACCCCTGATCTTCGCCCTGGTGCTCGTCATGCAGCTCATCCTGATCGCCCTGCTGGCGGCCACGCTGCGGCCCCTGCGGCTGTACCTCGCGGCTCCCGACAAGAGCGACACCCGACGCTACGCCGCCGCCCGCCGCGCCGCCCTGGGCGTGCCGTGGATGCTCATCCTGATAACCTGCCTCTTCTGGGCGGGCGGCACGGTCATCTTCTACGCCCTCAACGGCTGGAAGAGCCCCGGGGGCACGCCCCTGGCCTGGGTGCTGTCCTTCAAGCTGTCCTCCGGCCTTCTTTCTGCGACCCTGAACGCCCTGATCATCAACCGCATACTCCTGGAGCCCAAGAAGCTCCTGAACATGGGGCGCATACGGGAGGGGGAGCGGGACTACTTCGCGGAAACCCGGGACCTCATCACCATGTTCGCCGTCCTGGCGGTCGCGGTGTCCCATCTGGCCTACGCCGCCCGCTACTTCATCCGGCACGACGAGGCGTACCAGGGCCTCTCCAATCCCACCCTGTCCCTGGCTGCGGTGGGCGCCGTGCTCGCCCTCGTAGCCCTGGCCATGGTCGTCCTTTCCCGGAACGAGGATCGGCATCAGGCCCGCCTGCTGCGGGCGCGGGTGCTCGAGCTCTCCGCCCAGGAGCACGTGGACCTGACCGCCCGGGCAGCCATGCTCAATTTCGACGAGATAGGCGCCCTGGCGGACGCCTTCAACGCCTACACGGAATCCCTGCGCCACATGGTCACCGAGATCGGCGCCTCCATGGCCACCCTCACGGAGGCCTGCGGCCGGCTGGGCGGCCGGACGGAGAGCATGCACACGAACATGGCGGGCATTTCACGCTCCATGGGCGGCATCGAGGAGACGGTGGAAGAGGAGTCCCGGGCGGTCGCCGCTTCCGCCTCCTCAATCCAGGGGATAAACGGCACCATAGAGAAGCTGAGGGGCGCGGTGGACGAGCAGGCCGCAGTGGTGGCCCAG
>CAYUPG010000019.1:0-1161 GCA_964446515.1 uncultured Treponema sp. | reverse complement strand
TCGAGGAGATGATAGCCAACATCCGCTCCATCTCCACCAACGTGGACCATGTGGACACCCACTATTCCGGCCTGCGGGACGCCGCCGCCGCCGGCAAGGTGCGGATAAGCGAGGCCAACACCCTCATAGAGAAGGTCGCGGGCCTCTCCGGGCTCCTCCTGGACACCAACAAGATCATCGCCGCCATCGCTTCCCAGACCAACCTCCTGGCCATGAACGCCGCCATAGAGGCGGCCCACGCCGGGGAGGCGGGGGCGGGGTTTTCCGTGGTGGCCGACGAGATCCGCAGCCTGGCGGAAAAGTCGGCGGTGCAGTCCAAGGATGTGGGAGTACGCCTGAAGGAGATAAAGCTCTCCGTCGATTCCGCCGTCCAGGCCGCGGCCTCCGCCTCGGCCGGCTTCGACGAAGTCTCCGCCCGCATCGGCACGGTGCTGCAGTTCCAGGAGGAGATACGCAACGCCCTGAGGGAACAGATCGAGGGGTCCAAGCAGGTGCTGGAGGCCATCACCACGATCAACGAGGTCGCCGAGACGGTGCGCTCGGGAACCCGGGAGATCTCGGGCGGCGCCGAGGACTTGGTTCAGGGCATGCGCTCCCTGGGCGAGCTCTCCGCCCAGGTGCGGGGCAAGCTGGCCGACATCGCCGCCGAGGTCCACGGCCTGGGCGCCGTATTCAAGACGATAACGGACATGGTCGACACCAACACCGGGGCCATAGACCGCGTGCGCACCCAGGTCGAGCGCTTCAGGGTGTAGGGGGGACTTCAGTCCAGGTGGAAGACCTCTTCCATAATGGACCACTTTTCCCCTGTCGCCGCACCTTTCACGGGCTCCTGGCAGGGATCGGTCAGGCGCCACCAGGCCTGCGTAACGGGGTCCTGCGCCATGCGGGCCATATCGGCGTCGAAATCGTCGCCGACGTATTCCCAGTAGCTGTAGAGAAAACCATCCTGTAGAAAGATGGAATAGTTGTGGATACTGCAGCGCCGGATCATGTCGCTCACGGCCGCCCACGGGTGGGCGTGCAGCTGCTTGTATTCCTCTTCCTTCTCCGGCCGAAGCCGGATAACCATGCCGTAGCGCTTCATGCCAGATATGCTCCTATCCGTTCGCTGGTGTGCTCGTAGGAGCATTCCCGCTCGTTGAGGTCCGCCAATTCTCC
>CAYUPG010000018.1:0-20927 GCA_964446515.1 uncultured Treponema sp. | reverse complement strand
GACAGCAGTAATTTTCTCACTAAATGTCAGATCAGATATTGACAACTACACATGAGCGATGCACGGTTTCCTCTTTCACATCGAATACAGACACTGTCGGTCTGTATCGTTCTGCACCTGCTCGCCGTTGCAGAATTTTACCGCATACATCCGGTGGTTGAAGATATTTCCAACTGGCGCGAACAATTCCATATACTGATAACCCTCTCGTTTCTCATAAGCGGCAAGCTATGTATGGACCCCAAGGGAAAAAACACCTACCAGTTTTTCGCACTCCAGCTTTTTTTTCTGTTTAATATGAATTATCCCGAAAGGGGCAAGGTTTCCCTTGCCGCCCTCCTATTCGGCATCCCCATATTCGAGGCTTCCCTGCTTCAGATTAACGCCTTCTGGCCTTCCGTCCTATTCCCGGTTCTGGCGCTTGTGTCGGCCTCCATACATCCGGTGCCCTTCTGGGATAAACCGAACCCGGACCCCCAACTTAGGGATCTTGCCTACCTCGGCGGCTCGACGGGTCTATCTTCCTATATAGCCTTCAGGCTCAGGATTCTGGCTTCCCGGGCGGCAGCACAGGAGGAGCGAATTTCCCGTCAGGGCACTTCCATTGACAACTTGCTTAACGCCAACCTGGACTTTCAGACCTACGCCGCGGAGATAGGGGAAAAATCCACCATAGAAGAGCGGCAGCGGCTCACCAGAGAAGTCCATGACATCGTCGGTTATACCCTCATCAACCTGCGCATGATGATGGAGGCAGCGGTGGAGCTTACTCCGGAGGGAAGCGAGCGGCTGCGGGAGTTGTTGAACCGCGCAAGGGACCAGGCCCTTTCCAGCCTCCTTGAAACCAGGCGGGCGCTCCGGAATTTCCGGGCCATGGATACGACCGTGGTTGACGGGGCCAACCGCATACAGCGGTTCGTCAAATCCTTCTCTCAGGCGACGGGCATCTTGGTGGACGTCAACTATGGCAACATTCCCCGAACCTTCGGTCAGGACATAGACGGGGCGGTTCTGCGGATTATCCAGGAGTCCATGACCAATGCATTCCGCCACGGCAAGGCGACGGAAATTCAAATAAGCCTCTGGGTGGCGGACGGACGACTTTTGGTAAAAATCAGCGACAACGGCATCGGGGCGGTGGACATCAAGCCGGGAATCGGGTTATCTGGTATGGCGGAACGCCTGGAATCGTTGCATGGCACTTTGAGCGCCCGGAGTGCGGACCAAGGATTCGTGGTGGACGCGACGATTCCTTTGAGGAGAGTGGCCCGTGGATAAGGAGATCCGATTGCTCCTGGTGGACGACCAGGTCCTATTCGCCGAGAGCCTAAAAACGGTGATAGAGCTCAAGGCAAAGGATATCCGGGTCGTCGGCGTCGCCACAGGCGGGGAGGAGGCCATAACTCTGGCAGAACATGAACGGCCTCACATCATCCTTATGGATGTGCGCATGCCAGGAATGGACGGAGTAGAGGCTACTAAGCGCATCCATGAGGCGTTTCCCCATATCGTCATCATGATGCTTACTACCTTCGACGACGACGAGTATATATACGAAGCCTTCAATTTCGGCGCTACCGGTTATCTGTTGAAGGATATTCCCATCGCCGAGCTGCTGACCTCCCTGCGGGCCGTCAAGGAAGGGGCGGTGCTCATCTCTCCACGGGTGGCGACCAAATTGGTCAAGAACGCCCCCGCCATGTACCGCAGTCCTGACGCCCCGCCTCCGGATAAGAAGCCCGACTGGCTGGAGTCCCTCGGCAAGCGGGAGCGGGAAGTTCTTGTGTTCATCGCCAAGGGCTACGATAATCCTCACATCGCCGCGGAACTGTTCATCAGCGAGCAGACGGTGAAGAACTACGTTTCGGGCATCTACGTGAAAATAGGCGAGCACAATCGGATGAGGGTAATGCAGACCGCCCTGGCAGCCCTTAAATTCCTTAACCCTGACTGATCCGTCCCGGATTTTTAGTACCAAAATTAGTACTTCCGTAATATTGTCCCCTGCGGGAACCGACTCCATACTTACCCTGCATGGGGAGGGAGTATGGGGACGCTCGACAGCTACAACCAGACCGGGAAAAAAACCTTTGTCACCGGCGGAGCGCGGGGTATCGTAAAAAGCGTCGCCCCTGCCTTGCTTCCAAGGCTCCGGTCATCATGACGCAGATGGAATCGGAAGGAAAAACCGGAAGATCTGACTGCGGCGATCGTCTATCCCGCGGGTTGCGGCGCTTCGCTCACCGTCGGCGCCGATCTTGTGGTGGACGGCGCTTTCGCGCGCGATTGATGATCGCGGAGCAGCAGCTATGAATCGACCCATAGGAATTTTCTATGCCTATTGGACCCGGGATTGGAATGTCGAATTCCTGCCCTACGTAGCCCGGGCCAAGAAGCTCGGTTTCGACCTCCTGGAGTTGCACGCGGCGTTCCTCCCGGAGCTGGAATCCCGGGAGCGCAGGCTTATCAAGGATGCGGCCGATGCCGAAGGCCTTTTGCTTTCGTACGGCATCGGACTCTCGAAGGATCGAGACGTGTCCTCGACGGATGAGGCGGTACGGAAGAACGGCGTCGCGTTTATGAAGTCCGTGATCGACGCTGTATCCGAGATGGGCGGCGGCATGATCGGCGGCACAGTGCACAGCTACTGGCCGGCTGTTCCCCCGGAAGGTATGACGTCGAAGGAACCGATCCTGCGGCAGAGTCTGAAGAGCATGCGCGAGCTTGCGCCCTACGCGGGCATCCGCGGCGTGACGCTCAACATTGAGGTGATCAATCGGTTCGAGCAGTTTCTCATCAACGAGTGTAGGGAAGCGGTCGAGTACGTCAGTGAGATCGATCATCCCGCCTGCCGCATTCTGCTGGACACGTTCCACATGAATATCGAGGAAGACTCCATCGGAGGCGCCATTCGCTCGGCAGGACCGTATCTCGCGTCTCTCCATATTGGAGAGACCAACCGGAAATTGCCCGGCATGGGACGTATGCCTTGGCCCGAGATCAAGCTTGCCTTGGACGATATCGAGTACTGCGGACCGCTTGTGATGGAGCCCTTCATCCTGAAGGGCGGCCAGATCGGGCGGGACATAAGCGTGTGGCGGGATCTGGTGGAGAGTCCCGATCTGGATGCGCTGGCGGCGCAGTCGGTTCAGTTCGTCAGGGAAACGTTGCGATAAGGGAGTCTACAGTATGGACCAACATAAGAGGTTCGCCGGCCGAACAGCGATAGTCACTGGTGGCGCGGGCAGCATCGGATTAGCCGTCGCGAAACGGCTCGCCCGGGAAGGTGCGGGTATAGCTCTGGTGGATGTGGACGGAAAGGCGTTGACCGCCGCCGGGAGTGAGGTGGAGGCTCTTGGAACGCCGACAAGATCCTACGTCTGCGACGTCTCCGATCGCGCGGCGGTGGCTCGGATGGTTTCGACGGCGGTTAAGGATTTCGGCCGCGTCGATCTGCTGTTCAACAACGCCGGCTACCAGGGTCTCTTTGCACCGGTCCATCTCTACCCGGAAGACGACTTCGACCGAGTCCTGCGCATCAACGTTGCCGGAGCCTTCTACGTGCTGAGGGCGGTGGGTGCGCACATGACGGTCGCCGGCGGTGGCGCGATCGTCAACACCGCCAGTATGGCAGGAGTCGGCGGACCGCCTAACATGATTGCCTATGGGGCGTCGAAATTCGCCATGGTCGGCATGACTCAATCTGCGGCGAAAGATCTGGCGCCGCACCGCGTTCGGGTGAACGCGATCAGCCCCGCATTCATGGGGCCTGGCGTTATGTGGGACCGGCAAGTGGCAATGCAGGCCGCTGCGCACACCCAGTACTTTTCCGAAGATCCGGACGTCGTCGCGAAGCAGATGATCGGATCAGTGCCGATGCGGCGGGTCGGTAGTATCGACGAGATCCCGGGGACGGTCGCCTTTCTGCTCAGCGACGACGCCAGCTATATCACGGGAGTCAATATCCCGATCTCCGGCGGTATTCTCGGTTGAGCGCTAGTTATCGACGGGCCTGCAATGTGCATGCTGCATTGCATAGGAAAAAAGGTTGTCAATAATTTCCTTGTCAAATAATGCATAGGCGGTGTGATTGGTTATGGAAAGCACGATGAGGGGGGCGATTCTCCCCGGAAACAGTACTGTGGCGTTCAAGGAGTACGGTATCCCCAAGCCCGGCCACGGCCAGGTGCTTCTGCGGATAAAGAGTTCCACGATCTGCGGATCGGACATCCGGGCCATCTACCGGGAACACCTGGGTAAGGGTCCGGAAGGCTACCAGGGCGTAATTGCGGGCCACGAGCCATGCGGCCAGATCGTGGAGGCCGGAGCGGGGCTGAAGCGCTTCAAGGTCGGCGACCGGGTCATCGTTTACCACATCTCCGGCTGCGGCGTCTGCCACGACTGCCGCATGGGCTATCAGATATCCTGCTCCAGCCCCCACCGCGCTGCCTACGGATGGCAGCGCGACGGCGGTATGGCCCCCTACATGGTCTGCGACGAGAAGGACCTGGTGGCCCTGCCCGACCAGCTCACCTACACCGACGGCGCCCAGGTGGCCTGCGGCTTCGGCACGGTCTACGAGGCGTTGGAGAAGATCGGGATCAGCGGGAACGACGCGGTCTTGGTTGTGGGCCTCGGACCGGTGGGCCTTGCTACGCTGATGCTCGCCAAGGCCATGGGGGCCAACCTCCTGGTCGGCGTGGAAGTACAGAAGGAGCGGATCGAGATCGCCAAGAAGCTGGGCCTGGCGCACCACGTGGTGGAGCCGGGTCCCGACGCCCTGGCCAAGCTCAAGGAGCTCACCGGCGGCCGCGGCTTCGAGCGGGCGATCGACTGCTCGGCCCACGCCGACGGCCGGGTGCTGGCCATCCGGGCCACCCGGCAGTGGGGCAAGATCGCGCTGGTCGGGGAGGGCGGCACGGTCTCCTTCAACCCGAGCCCCGACATCATCCACGACCAGAAGACCATCTACGGGTCCTGGGTCACCTCCCTCTGGCGCATGGAGGACCTGGTGGAGCGCCTGGTCCGCTGGAACCTTCACCCCGAGGTCCTGGTGACCCATCGCTTCCCCCTGGAGAAGGCAGACGAGGCGTACCGCCTAATGGCGTCGGGGGCCTGCGGCAAGGTCGCGGTAGTCTTCGATGAGGAGCTGCATTGAAATTTTGCGGTTCGCGATAAGTCGCGTATCCGCTTAAGAGTTTACTAAGGAGGACCAGCATGAAGAGAACGTCGTCGTTTTTTGTTTCTGCGGTATGCGCTTCAGTGTTCATACTGTCGGGAACGGTCGCTTTCGCGGCCGGT
Organism: uncultured Treponema sp.; assembly: GCA_964446515.1. GTDB lineage: Bacteria > Spirochaetota > Spirochaetia > Treponematales > Breznakiellaceae > CAYUPG01. The sequence continues at coordinate 15,626 of CAYUPG010000018.1, read as the reverse complement.
TCTAAGGACGCGGGTACGGCGGCAGCCGGAGGCCCGGTAGTCATCAATGTAGCCTTGGCCAACAATCCCATTTCTCAGGCCTTGGAAAAGATCGCCCGCGATAATTACAAGGTTCCCGGCGTAACCGTCAATATCGCGGTTCTGCCCGAGAACGATCTTCGCCAGAGGCTGACCACCGAAGCTTCCACCGGGGGCACTACCTACGATATGTTCTTCATCGGTCCCTATGAAGCCAACAACTGGGCGCGCAACGGCTGGCTGGAAAACCTTGACCCCTACTTCAAGGCGCTCCCCGCCGACAAGGCGTCCTGGTACGACCGCGCCGACCTGATCCAGGGCATGGTAGGTTCCGTGTCCCTCAACGGGTCCCCCTACGCGCTTCCCTTCTACGGCGAAAGCTCTTTCATCATGTACAACAAGGCCCTCTTTGCCGAGAAAGGCCTGACCATGCCCGACTCGCCGACCTGGGACCAAATCTACGAGCTGGCCAAGAAAATCCACGACCCGTCCAAGGGTATCGTGGGCATGACCATGCGCGGCGCCCCCGGTTGGGGCATGAGCGGCGCGCCCTTCGTCACCATCGTGAACGCCTTCGGCGGCCGCTTCTACGACATGAACTGGAACGCCACCGTAGATACCCCCGAGCAGCGCGGCGCTTGGCAGATGTACAAGAAGATCCTCCGCGAAGCCGGCCAGCAGGACATCCTGTCCTATACCTACAACGAGTGTATAGCCCTTATGCAGTCCGGAAAGTGCGGCATCTACTACGACGCCACTTCCATCGCTCCCCCCCTGGAGTCCGCCGGTTCCGCAGTTCAGGGCAAGATGGGCTATGTCCTGCCGCCGCACCAGAAGATGAAGACCAACACCGCCTGGCTGTGGAACTGGTCAATGGGCATCAATCCCAAAAGCAGCTCCGCCAAGAAACAGGCTGTCTTCGACTTCATGCTTTGGGCTACCTCTAAGGACTACATCAAGCTGTCCCTGGAACTGGACCCCACCGGTTCCAGTACGCCGCCCGCTTCCCGGTCTTCCACCTATAAGCTTCCTGCCTATGCGAAGGCTCCCTACGCGGAGATGACCCTGAAGACCCTGGAATCCACGGACTTCACCAAGCCGACTCTTGAGCCGGTGCCCTATGTCGGGCTCCAGTACATCGCCATCCCCGAGTTCGCCGATGCGGGAACCAAGATGACCCAGTACCTGGCCGACTACGTGGTGGACAAGATCACCCTTGACGAGGCAATCAAGAGGACCAACGATCTGTTCAACCAGGTTGCGAAGGACGGCGGCTATAAAAAATAGCCATGATCAGTCTTAGAGCGGATAAGTAATCCTGCGGCTTGTCCGATGATCGAAGTAGATTGTCGGACAAGCCTTTTTCGGGGGAATTAAAAAACGGCGAAACAAGACCGGAGGGTATATGAAGAAGAAGCATGATTGGGCATTCGTGCTCCCGGCGATCCTGGTAGTTGCCGTTATGACGCAGGTCCCCTTCATTTTAACGATCATCTATTCGACATTGAGGTGGAATCTTGCCCGGCCGGATTTACCGATCAAATTTGCCGGCATAGACAATTACCTCTATTTTCTACGTATAGAGAACATCAAAGAGATTCCTGAGTTCTTCAGTATCGTCTGGCAGACGGTGCTTCTGACCGGCCTTACCTTGGTCGTGTGTACAATCGTGGGATTCCTTGTGTCCCTTTTGTTGGATAACGTAGTTCCCGGCGTCAACATCGCACGGACCCTTATTCTGGGGCCCTTCTTCGTAATGTCCACCGCCAGTGGGGTTATTTGGAAGACGACGATCCTAAACACCACTTTTGGCTGGTACGGCGTCATCGCAAAGGCCCTGGGCTTATCCCCTGTTGATCTGCTCAGCTATTATCCCATACCGGTTATAATTTTCCTATTCACCTGGCAATGGATGCCCTTCTTCGTCCTAGTCATTCTGGCCGGCCTGCAGGGCATTTCCGGAGATCTGGTGGACAGCATGCGCATAGACGGTGTGAACTGGTTCCAGTCTACCTTCCTTATTAAATTGCCGATGATAACCAACCATATCCGCGTTGCGGTGATGCTGGGGCTCATCTTCATAGTTAAAGAGTTCGGTCTTATCCTAGTTACTACCGCGGGAGGTCCGGGAACGCGATCCTATACCCTGCCCTACGCGGTGTACATGGAAGTCTTCAACGCATCCAATGTCGGAAGAGCGAGCGCCTTGGCGACAATGACCGTGGCAATGACGCTCATCGCCGTCAATATGCTGTATCGTTCATTAAAGATGCGCAGCGGCGTCTAAAAGGGAGATGAAAATGTACAATGCAACGCGAACGGCATTGGAAGTGCACCGATCTATGATGGTAAAACGTCGCTTGCGGATGGCGGCCATGGCGGTCATCATCTACTCCATCGCGATCATTTATTTCTTTCCAATCCTCTACATGTTCATATCCGGGTTTAAAAGCGAGTTCCAGGCGGTGAAGCCGTCTCTTCTCTTCACCCCTACCCTGGAGACCTACATAAAGGTTTTAAGCGATAGGAATATTTACGGGTACCTGAGGAATTCATTCTTTCAGGTATTTGTGGGTACGACCCTTTGCCTGCTTCTAGGCATTCCCGCGGCCTTCGTCCTGGTCTTCGGGCGTTTCCGTAAGCGGGACAGCAGAGAGAAGATCTATATGTGGTTCATCACCACCATTCTTCTGCCCCCCGTGGCGGTGCTCATTCCCCTGTACACTTGGTTCCAGACCTTCGGGCTCAACAAGACGCCCTTCGGTTTACTGGTAGCCTATATCGGGTTCCATGTGCCCATCGTGGTATGGATGCTCCATTCCTTTGTGTCCGACATTCCCGGGGAAATTATCGAGGCTTCGGAGATAGACGGCTGTTCGCGCCTGCAGCAGCTGCTGTTCATGGTGGTTCCCCTGACCCGAACCGGCATCATAGCCTCCGGGCTTTTGGTGGCGGTGTTCATCTGGAACGAATTCTTCCTGGGCTTCAACCTGACGGGCAATACCACCGCGACGCTGCCGGTGTACATGGCGCGGTTCCGGGAACAGCAGGGCATGTTCATAGCCCAGCTTTCTGCATCTTCCACGATAGCAATACTTCCGGCGGTCATCCTGGGATGGATGACCCAGAAGTCCCTAGTCAAAGGCCTTACCATGGGCGCGGTAAAGGGATAGGAGACCACAGAGATGAGAGCATTGAAGAGTTTCGACTTGACGGGAAAGAAGGCCTTCATAACCGGAGGTGCCAAGGGCATCGGAAAGGCGGCGGCCTTGGCCTTCGCCGAATCCGGGGCGGATGTGGCGATCGTGGATATGGATATGACCTCCGCGGAGGAAACCGCGGCGGAGGTCAAGGCATACGGCGTGGACTGTTTTGCCGTTCGGACGGATATCACCGATCCTGCGGACGTGGACCGGATGATGGAAACCATCTTGAAGCGGTTCGGGACAGTGGATATCGCTTTCAACAATGCCGGCATCTGCGTGAACGAAAAGGCCGAGGAAATGTCCTACGAGAACTGGAAGAAGGTGATCGACGTGAATCTGAACGGGGTGTTTCTTACCGCCCGGGCGGCGGGGCGCGTCATGATCAAAAACCGCAAAGGGTCGATCATCAATACGGCTTCCATGTCCGGGCATATCGTCAACGTTCCCCAGCCTCAAAGCGCCTACAACGCTTCCAAGGCCGGCGTCATCCTGTTGACCAAGTCCCTGGCTGTGGAATGGGCCCCCTACAACGTGCGGGTCAATTCCATCAGCCCCGGATACATCGGCACCAAGATGACCCTCTCCGCCGTCCAGTGGATACCCACGTGGGAGTCCTTAACGCCGATCAAGAGGATGGGTCGGCCCGAAGAGCTTACGGCGGCCTTGGTCTACCTGGCGGGGGACGGTGCAAGCTTCACCACCGGAACGGACCTGGTCATAGACGGAGCCTTTACCTGCGTATAGACGATGAACGCATCCTGGTCTTCGATATAGGGACGACGGCCCTCAAGTGCGCAGTGTTCGACCCGGCCGGGACGGAACTGAAATCCGCCTCCGTCCCCTACGCGTGCGTTTATCCGGGACCGGGAAGGGCGGAGCAGGAACCCCGGGACTTCTGGGCCGCGGCGGTTGCGGCTTGTGGCCGAGTCTTCGAGGACGGAGCGGTTCCGCCGGAGGGCATAGCCGTCGTCGGGCTTTCGGGCCACATGAACGGATGCCTTGCCGTCGACGAGGACGGTGAAGCGCTCCGTCCGGAACTGATCCATTCCGACTCCCGTAGTTCTGCGGAATGTGCCGATATACTCCACGCCTTCGACGCCGAAGCCGTCTATGCTCTAACCGGGAACCGGGTGGACGAGCACCTATCCTTGCCGAAAATTCTCTGGATAAAAAAGAACGAGGCGGACGTCTACCGGCGTACGGCCTTTTTTGTTAATTCCAAGGATTATCTGCGCTTCCGTCTTACCGGAATAGGCGGCGGCACGGACTTTTCCGACGCCTCCTTGGTGAACGGTATGGACCTGCGGGCCAAGCGCTGGGCGACGGATTTCCTTGGGGATCTTGGACTTGATCCGGCTAAATTCCCTGAACCGCACCGCAGTTCGGACCTTTGCGGAGGACTGACGGCCGGCGCGGCCCGGGAGCTGGGTTTGCGATCGGGCATACCGGTGGTTTACGGCGGGGGCGATGCCGCCTGCGCCACCCGCGGGGCCGGGGTTGTGGACGGCACGGAAGCCTACGCCAATATCGGGTCCAGCGCCTGGATATCCACCCTGGCGGCCGGTCCGGTCATAGACCCGCGGATGCGCATGCAGAACTTCTACGACCTGGACGGAACCAAGTGCAACGTCTGCGGGACGGTCCAGAGCGCCGGAATCGCCGCCGATTGGGCAACGGCCCTGTTCTCGGAGGACTACGGAACCATGGACCCCTTGGCCGCAGCGGTCCCCCCGGGGGCGGAGGGCATTTTGTTCGCCCCCTACCTGATGGGGGAACGGACGCCCCATTGGGATTCCCAGGCGCGGGGCTCCTTCATCGGCCTATCCTTATCCCACGGCAAGGCCGCTATGATGCGGGCCGTATACGAGGGTGTCGCCTACGCTCTTAAGGACGTGTTTTCGGTGTATCCGGAATTGGGCTTTCCCCTTTCCTCCCTGACCCTGCTGGGCGGGGGTGCGAAAAGCCGGCTCTGGCGGAGGATCATCGCCGATGTCCTCGGCTGTCCCGTTTCCGCCCACCGGACGCCCTCCAACGCCACCTCCCTGGGCGCGGCCATGGCGGCGGGAGTGGGGGTGGGGATTTTCAATTCCTTCGAAGAGGCCGCGCTCATGGCCCGCAGGGGGCCGCCGGAGTCCCCCGATCCGACGAACGCCGCCGTTTACGGCCGCATCTATCCCATCTTCAAGGAACTATACGCGGGTCTGCGTCCCCTCTATCGCGCCTTGAACGATCTTACTTCCAACCCTCCAGCCCTTCCTTAACGGCGCTTAAGGCTCGATCCATCCCGTGCAGGGCGGCGAGTATGTACGTCAGGGATGATAGAAACCGTTAGGGGCGAGTGGCGGTGGCGTATGATTTCGAGGGCGGCAACCACGGGCGGCGCGGTGGTCACGGACGCGACGGCAGCGACCGCTGTGGGATCCGCGCCGGGCGCAGCAGGGACAGCATCCCCGTTCTTGACCAGGATGCGTAACATCGGCGCGTTCTCCGTTAGCGCCTCCACTTCGGCGACCAGCAGTCGGCCGATGGTAAGCTCATCCACACACACTCCCAGGCGGGGCGCCTTCTCCGTAATGGATATAGGCCGCGTCGGAAACGGTCTTCGCGTTGGGTTTGAACCAATAATACCCGGTGGAGTCGTCGGCGGGCCGGTGCGTCGATCGCCGCCACGTCCTTGCCGACCGTCGCCGGCCGGCCGGCCGCTTCGAGGCCCCCCCCGACAGTAGCCCCAAAGGTCGTTTCGGTAAGATCCTAGCCCGGCTGCAAAACCGCGCAAAGCCTTAGGGGAGCCGTAAGTTTGCTTGGGTTGTCGGAGAGCCGTTCTTTCTGCGGCAGGCGTAAAACATCCCCGCCGCTATGGCGCTCTTGTCGGGCTACAGGAGGTTATTGTACAAGCCCGTCGTCCGGGTGAATTCCCGGGGAACAAGGTGGTATATATCAGCTACAATCCCGGGGCCAAGGGGGGCATCGCCGTGCGGGAGGCTCTCTTCGGCGAGCTCAACCCCCAGGGCCGGCGCACCGTCTCCTTTCCCCGGAGCTCCGGCCGCCTGCCGGTGTACTACAACGGCTACCAGGGCCGGCACTCCATGAATCCCCGGGGAGAGGAGCGCAATCTGGACGGCAAGGCGGAACCCCTCTTCGCCTTCGGCGAAGGACTCTCCTACACCCGCTTCGCGTACTCGGACCTGCGGGTCCTGACGCCGGAGCTGCGGCCGGGGGAGGAGGCCGTCGTCCAGGTGGACGTGGCCAACGCGGGACCTGCTGCGGGCGGTCTTCCGGGTGTCGGGCCGCCCCATGACAGCCACTCAAAGGTCCTCTCCGCCGTAGACGAGCAGGGGCTCTGCGCCGGAAAGAACCCGCAGGGCGCCTTGGGCCAGGGCTCCCATCTCGTTCTCCCCCGGATAGACCGTGGGCTCCGGCAGGGCGGGCCCGAGGCAGCGCCGGATCTCGGCGCAGAGGAGGGCCGAACGGGCCATGCCGCCGGTGAGCAGCACCCCGTCCGCCGCCTCTCCGTCGAAGGCCGGCACCAGGGCGGCGATGCTCTTGGCGATCTGGTAGGCCAGGGCCTCGAAGACGACCCGGAAGGGCTGCTCCCCCGCCTCCGCCCGTTGGGAAACCTCCTTGAAATCCGCGGTGCCCAGGAGGTCCATGAGGCCCCCCTTTCCCTTGTTCAGCTTGAGCAGCTCCTCCTGGGAATACTTGCCGCTGAAGCAGAGGCGGATGAGGGGACCCACGGGCAGGGAGCCGGAGCGCTGGGGAGTGAAGGGGCCTTCCCCGTCCAGGGCGTTGTTGACGTCCACGCAGCGGCCCTGCCGGTGGGCGCCGACGGAGATGCCGCCCCCCATGTGGCAGATGATGAGGTTGAGCCGTTCGTAGAAGGAGCCCCGTTCTCTGGCGTAGCGGTGTCCGCAGGCGATCTGGTTGAGGGCGTGGAAGACGGACCTGCGGGGCAGCTCCCTGAGCCCCGTGATCCGCGAGCGGTCCGACAGCTCGTCCACCACCACCGGGTCGGTGATGGTGGCGGGCTTCCCGGTGCCCCGCACCAGCTCGTCGGCGATGAGGGCCCCCAGGTTGGATGCGTGGTCCCCGCCGACTCCCTCCAGGAGATCCTTCTTCATCGTTTCGTTGACGGCGTAGGTCCCGTGGGGCAGGGGGCGCAGGAGACCCCCCCGGGCGCCCACCGCGTCGATGTCCGCCATGGAGTAGCCCCGGGAGGAGAGGAAGTCCAGGACCGCCTGCTTGCGGAAGGCGTACTGGGCGCTGATGCGCCTGCCCTCGAAGGGGGACAGCTCCGATGCCGTGTGCTGCAGCTCCGCAGAGACTATCTCCTCCTCCCCCTCGAAGACCGCGATCTTGGTGCTGGTGGAGCCGGGGTTTATGGCCAGGATGCGCGGCCGGGGGAAGAAGGTGTCCTTAGCGGTGCGGTTCCAGGAGCCGGAGCGCAGCAGGCGCAGCACCGCGGCCTTGACCGCCAGGGCGGCGTCCTCCGCCTGGACGTCCATGGGCAGGTCCACCCCGCGCCGCCCGATGCCGGACACCACCGTGAAGCGCCTAGCCTCGGGGTACATGGTGCCGAAGAGGTGGAAGAGCAGGTTGCCCGTATCCAGGTTAGGAGCGATGATGACGCTGTTCTTCCGTATCTCCGAATCCTGGATCCGGGGATAGCGGTGGGCCGAGCGCTCGGACAGGGCGACGGAGATCTTGATCTCCGAGACTATGGAGATGCTGGCGTAGCGGCCGTCCTGCTCGATGCGCTTTGCAAGATGCCCGTCGATGAGCTCCCCGGCCTTCCGCACCAGCTCCGGTCCCGGACCCTCGTCCGCCCCCCGGTTGGAGTAGCTGACCACCGCGCCGTTGATCCGGGGCAGTATGTCCTCGCCGAAGAGGTCCCGGGCCACGGCGCAGGTGTCCACGGCGCTCCTGGCCAGGATGTCCGCGGTGACCGTGGCGTTGACCCCCACGTCCCCCAGGACCACCAGGTTCTGCGGATAGACCGCGTCGGTGTGGCTGTCGGGAAGGACGAAGACCCCCGCCTCGCACGCAAAGTCGTCGGTATTGAGCAGCCGCAGCAGGGGCCGGAAGTAGTCCCGCGGCTCGTGCCGCGCCCCGCCCACCACCAGGTCCGCGTGGCCGCAGGCCGTCGCCATGATGCCGAAGCCCGCGGGCGTCGCGGCGAAGCGCCGCCCTGAATCCCTGCCGGCCTCCCCGACTAGGCCCAGACGCTCGGCGTAGGCCGCGGCGAACTCCTCGATCAAGTCCGGTCTCGACGCGGGGGCGCAGAAGGCGCTCTCGGAGAGCAGGAATTCTACCCGCAGGGGATCGATGTGGCCGAGCTCGCCCCGGAAGGTCGAAGCCACCTCCTCCCGGGAGCGCAGGAATACCGGCCGCGCCCAGCGGGGCAGGTCCAGGGCGGCCTCCAGCACCCGGGGATCCTCTGCTTCTATGAACAGCACCGTGGGCCTATTCCCGGACAACGCCTTGATCTGGTCCTCCAGGACCTTTCCGATATCGAGCATGGTGAAATAGAGTATAGTGGGAGGGGCGATAAAATTCCCGTCCTCTTGCGCTGTCGGCTTTTTGATGGTATGGTGAGTAAGCGCTTTACTAAAGCGCTTACTCTGGAGGATGGATGCGCTTGACGATTGAGGATATCGCCCGGGAGGCGGGAGTCTCCACGGCCACGGTGTCCCGGGTGCTCAACGACAAGGCGGAGGGCGTGGGTGCGGAGACCCGCAGGCGCATCAAGGAGCTCATCGCGAGCCGGGGCTACGAGCCCTGCGGCGTGGCCCGGGGACTGGCCACGGGAAAGACCAAGACCATAGGGCTGGTCATTCCCGACATCGCCGACCCCTTTTTCCCCCTCCTGGTTCGGGGCGTGGAGGATGCCCTCCTCAGCCGGGGCTACGGGCTGCTCCTCTGCGACTCCGCCCGGGACATAGCCAGGGAGAAGGAGCAGGTCCGCATGCTCCTGGAGAAGCGGGTTGACGGTTTGATACTGGATTCGGTCCTGTCGGACTGCGATTGCCAGCTGGACCTCCTGGACGAGCGCTCGGTGCCCTTCGTCCTATTGGACCGCATCGTGGACGCCCGTCCGGATGCGGCGGGGGTCTACGCCGACAACCGCCGCGGCGCGCGCATGGCGGCGGAGCACCTGCGATCCCGGGGCGCGCGGCGCCTCCTGTTCATCAACGGACCGCCGGACCTCACGGTGTGCCGCCTGCGCCGGGCGGGGCTGGCGGAGGTCTTCCCGGACTTCCTGGAGGTCCCGGGGGATTTCTCGACGGAAAGCGGGGAGCGGGCCCTGGACGGCTTCCCGGCCGGAGCCCTTCCCTTCGACGCGGTCTTCGCCGCGGGCGACCGCATGGCCATAGGGGCCCTGCGCGGCCTCAAGCGCCGCGGCCTGCGCATCCCGGAGGACGTGCAGCTGGTCGGCTTCGACGGCATAGAGACCGCGGCCCTGGTGGAGCCGGCCCTCACTACGGTCGCCCAGCCGGCCTTCGATATGGGGCGGGAGAGCGCCGAGCTCCTGCTGCGCCTGGTCGCGGGCGCACGGCCCCGCAGGCGCGTCATCACCTTGGAACCGACTCTCGTGGTGCGGGATACCACGGGCCGGCAATAATCACGGAGGCACTGTATGGAAAACTTCGATTTTAGGAATCCGACGAAGATCATCTTCGGGCGGGGAACGGAGACGAGGGTGGGGGCGGAGACTGCCGCCTACGCCAAGAAGGTGCTCCTGCACTTCGGCGGCGGCAGCGTCGTCGCCTCGGGCCTGTTGGACCGGGTAAAGGCGTCCCTCAGGTCGGCGGGCGTCGAGTGGGTGGAACTGGGGGGCGTTAAGCCGAACCCCCGCTTGAGCCTGGTCTACGAGGGCGTGCGCCTCTGCGTGGAAAAGGGCCTGGGCCTCGTGCTGGCCGTGGGAGGGGGCAGCGTCATAGATTCCGCGAAGGCAATCGCCATGGGCGCGGTCATGGAGGGGGACGTCTGGGACTACTACCTGGGCAAGGGAGAACCCGCGGCGGCCCTTCCGGTGGGTACGGTCCTCACCATCCCCGCGGCGGGCAGCGAGTCCAGCACCGGCACGGTGATCACCAAGGAGGAGGGAGCGCTCAAGCGGGCGGTGAACTCGGAGCTCCTCTATCCCCGCTTCTCCATCCTGAATCCCGAGCTGGCCTTCACCTTGCCCAAGTTCCAGGTCGCCTGCGGCGCCGCGGACATCATGGCCCACCTGATGGAGCGCTACTTCACCAACGTGGAGCACGTGGAGTTCACCGACCGCCTCCTGGAGGCCACCATGAAGACCATCGCCCTCCAGGCGCCCAAGGTTCTGGAGAACGGAAAGGACTACGACGCCTGGGCGGAGTTCATGTGGGCGGGGACCATAGCCCACAACAACCTGCTCAACACCGGACGCATCGGCGATTGGGCGTCCCACGACATCGAGCACGAGCTCAGCGGCATCTACGACGTGGCCCACGGGGCGGGCCTGGCGGTGGTCTTCCCCGCCTGGATGAAGCACGTCCTGAAGCACGACGTCTCCCGCTTCGCCCAGTGGGCGGTCCGGGTCTGGAACGTGGATATGGACTACCGGAATCCCGAAGCCGCGGCCCGGGAGGGCATACGGCGCCTTGAGGCCTTCTTCCATGCAATCGGCCTGGGCACCCGCCTGGGCGACCTGGGGATAGGCTCGGACCGCCTGGACGAGATGGCCCGGAAGTCCACGGACGGCGACGTCCGCAGGCTGGGCAACTTCGTGAAGCTCGACAGCGCGGCGGTGCGGAAGATCTACGAGCTGGCGCTGTAGGGGTCGGCCGGAATCCCCCGGATTGGGAAGATTCCAATTGGGGGGATCGGCATCGCGGATTGAATGAAGAAATGCAGCCGCCTATCTAAAGGGTGGGGAGGCATTTCTGAATGATAAGAAATTTCTTTGCGCAGCTAACAACCCCGTAGCTTGTTTCGGGGTTGTTGATTGCAGGATAGTACATAGCTTTTACAGCTATGATCCATGTACTAAAACAAAAAACGACTTGATTATAATCACATGGAAAGTAGGTTGACCGTACAAGGGGTCTCAAAAAGTTTCGGCCCCGTCAAGGCTGTCCGGAACGTCTCCTTCTCCGTCTCTCCCGGCTCCGCCCACGCGTTGGTCGGGGAGAATGGGGCGGGAAAATCCACTCTGGTAAAAATGATTACGGGCATGGAGCGTCCCGATACCGGCGAAATATTTCTGGACGGAAAACCCTGCCGCTTTAGGACGCCCATCGAGGCCCGCAGTGCGGGAATAACTGCGGTCTATCAGGATCCAAAACTATTCCCTCATCTGGATGTGGCAGAAAACATATTTATGGGTATTTATCCCAAGACAAAAGCGGGAATGGTTGATAAGCGGACGATGTATCGCGAAGCCCGTCGTCGCTTGGAAGACCTGGGCGTGGAAATTGATCCCAGATCTCCTTTAGCTGGCCGGACCGTAGCGGAGATCCAATTCGTAGAAATTGTCCGGGCCATGTGCGCCGACCTGAAACTGCTTTTTCTTGACGAGCCCACCGCTTCATTGACTCCGGCTGAAGCCGACCGTTTCTTCAAAGTCGTGGAATCATTAACGGCCGGCGGGGTTTCCGTGGTGTTCATATCCCATCGCCTCCCGGAAATCAGGCGGGTCTGCGACACGGTCACCGTGCTCCGGGATGGAGAGCACATACATACGGGGCCTGCGGCAGATTTGTCCGAGCACGATATGGTTCAGCTGATGGTGGGACGGGACCTTTCTTCTCTTTTCGTTAGAGTGGAAGCTCCGGTGTCCGATGAACCGCTCTTCGAAGTGAAGAACTTGACTCTTGAAGGGGTATTCAAGGATATAAGTTTCTCGATCCGGGGCGGGGAGGTCGTCGGCATGGCCGGCCTCATTGGAGCGGGACGGACTGAGATAGCGGAGACGATTTTCGGCATTCGCAGGCCGACTTCCGGAGTCGTTGTAGTGGACGGCCAAGAGATGGTCCCGAAGAGCCCCAGCCGGATGATGGGATTAGGTATCGCCTATATTCCGGAGGATCGGGATCTCAACGGCATCATCACTCCCATGGGAGTGGCAAGCAATATCTGTCTGGCGGCCCTTGATCGAGTCTCAAAAGTCGGATTGGTGCGGCATCAGAAAGAAAGTTCCTTCGCGAGTCGCTATGCTGAGGATTTTGAGATTAAAACCGCAGGCATGGATGCGCCGGTGGCCAGTCTTTCAGGTGGCAATCGACAGAAAGTTGTACTGGCAAAATGGATGGCTACTGTCCCAAAGGTTCTTATCTTGGATGAACCGACCCACGGTATAGATGTGGGTACTAAGTCCCAGGTCCACCAACGGGTTTCGGAACTCGCCTCCGCAGGATATCCGGTGCTCCTAATTTCGTCGGATCTGCCGGAGATTCTCGGCATGTCGGACCGTATCCTTGTGGTCGCAGGTGGGGAGATCGTTGCAGAATTTTCGAAGGCCGAAGCCACCCAGGAAAAAATAATGGAAGCCGCGTCGTTGGGAGGTGGAGCGTGAAGTTCCCTTGGAGTCATGACCTTGCGGGCGGCCTTACGGCGAACGTTTCCAGGAATGCTCTTCGGCTCAGGGTCGTCAGCGTGTTCCTATCCTTTGTCGTCGTGGCGATGGCTTTCTCCATCACGACGACCAATTTCTTTTCTTTTCAGAACATAAAGATAATCGCGTTCAATGCGGCTCTCTTGACGATCATAGCCAGCGCGGAAGCCATGGTGGTATTGACCAGGAACCTCGATGTTTCCGTGGGATCCATCATCGGCTTGTCCGGCTATGCTGCGGCAAAATTTGCGGCCGCCTTTCCCGGTTCGGGGCCCCTGATCATCATATTCGCGGTGATAATAGGTCTGATCCTCGGTCTGGTCAACGGCCTGATAGTCGCTTACGGCAGGGTTCCTTCGATAGTTGCGACCTTGGGGACCCTATCCATCTTTAGGGGTATTACGTACGTGATGGGCCGCGGTATTGAAGTTCCATCCGGGGACCTCCCCCGGTGGATGATACGGGGTGCAGATGCCGCCGTAGCCGGAATTCCCCTCATAGTACTCATCGCGCTAGGTATTGTCGTGATGTTGTCCTATCTCCTGCGAAATGTCCCGCTATTTCGCCGGGTTTACGCCGTAGGCTCCAATCCCGCGGCCGCGGTCTTCTATGGTCTTCGGGCCAACCGGGTGGTGCTCTTCGCCTACACCATGGCGGGCGCCCTGGTGGGGCTTGCCGGATTTCTCTATATCTCCAGGGTTGGGACCATCACCGTCAACCTTGGCCGCGACTGGGAGATGACCGCCTTGGCCGCGGTCGTTCTTGGAGGGGTAAGTACGACCGGAGGCTCCGGAAGTCTCCTCGGGGTTCTCTTCGGGGCCCTCATACTTTCGTCCATCGACAACGGCCTTGTTTTGGCAATGGCTCCTGAATTCTGGCGGATGTTCATCCAAGGCCTGGCGATTGTCGCCGCGATAGCACTTGACGCGGGGATCGAACGGCATATCCAAAAGCTTTTCAGGCATAGGTAGGGTAGCGTGGTGGTTTCAATAAGAAGCGCAACAAGAAAATACCGCTGGGAATTCATGCTCTGGGGCCTTATAGCGGCGGCCGTGGTTTGGGCCAGCCGACTATCTCCCTATTACCTGGAAGCATCGCAGCTCTTGAATTCCTCCAGGAATTTCGTATTCACCGGAGTAATGGCCTTCGGCCTGATGGCCGTCATCGTGACCGGGGAGATGGACTTGTCTCTGCCGTCCATTCTTGCAGTCTGTACCGTTCTCCTTGCGAAATCATCCGCCGCATCCGTGCCCCTGCCTCTGGCGGTTGCGGGCATCTTTCTGGTGGCCGCATGTTTAGGTGCTCTCAACGGCTTTCTTGTGGCCAAGCTGCGGCTTCCCGCACTGGCCGTGACCCTCGGCACAATGGGCGCCTATCGCGGTCTGGCTTTCATAATAGGATCGGAAGTGGGGTACACCGGATTCGATGATGCATATACGTATCTTGGCGCTACGTTCCTGGGGTCGGGAGACATCCCGCTGATGCTGCCTGTTTTCATCCTCATGGTGTTCCTCTTCATCGTCTTGTTTCATTTCACTACCTTTGGGCGGCGGCTGTATGCCATCGGCAACAACGCATCGGCCGTATCGTACTCCGGTATCTCGGTGACGCGGATCAAGATAGCCGCTTACATGGTCGCCGCCCTAACTGCAGCCTTGGGCGCCTGGATCTTCATCGGCCAGTATGGTTCCGCCAGGGGCGATAACGCGAACGGCGTCATCTTGGCCGTGATCACCTCGGTGGTGCTTGGCGGCGTAGACATTAACGGAGGCAAGGGGACGGTGTTCGGCGTTCTTGCCTCAATACTATTCCTTTGGACGCTTCGAAATGGAATGGGCTTAGCCAACATTGCAGGCCCGATTCAACAGCTCATCATCGGTGTTCTTCTTATCTCTGCTGTTCTGGCATCCAATTTTGCGGGATCCCTCGGAAGGGGAGTGAAGTGATGCGCTTCGGCCACAATGGGACCGTCGGTCTCAATAATTTTAAGGAGGTTTCTATGAAGAAGATGATCGCTATGATCGCAGCCGTGGTACTGGTCGCGGGCAGCCTATTCGCTGCCGGCAAGACCGAGTCCGCCGGCGCCAAGAAGTACCGGATTTTTATGAACCCCAAGTTCACCGGACTTTCGTATTTTGAAGTCTGCGCGAACGGAGCCAAAGAGGCGGCAGCGGAACTGGGTGTGGAATTTGTATACACCGGTTCGGAGCAGGCGGATGTCCAGCTTCAGGTGCAGTCGTTGGAGAACATCGTCGCTCAGCGCCCGGATGCTATCATCGTATCCGCTATCGACCTGAACGCGGTGGCGCCTCCACTTAGGAAAGCGATGGAACGCGGCATAAAGGTCATATCCTATGACGCGGATACCGCCGTGGACGCCAGGGATTTCTTCTGCAACCAGATGTCCTACGAAGGCGCGGCCCGAGCTATGCTGGATTGCGCGCTCCTGAATGCCCCCGAGGGAGGAGAGCTGGCCTTCATCGCCGCTTCCCCGACCAGCCCGAACCATATGGCCCATATCCGGATAATGACCGAGCTCTGCAAGTCCGATCCTAAGTACCAGAAGTTCACCCCCGTGGCAACGCAGTTCGCCGGAGACGATGAGGCGAAGAGCATCGAGGTCTCCATCAACTTGATGCAGGCCTTCCCCAACCTAAGGGGCATTATTTCTTCTTCCGCGGTCTCTGCACCGGCGGCTGCCCGGGCCATCCAGAGCGCCGGCAAGGTAGGCAAGGTCTTTGCTACCGGAGTCGCTCTGCCCTCTTCCATCAAGTCGTACCTGAAGGACGGTTCTCAGAAGGCGTTCTTCATTTGTGACCCGG
>CAYUPG010000017.1:9817-22142 GCA_964446515.1 uncultured Treponema sp. | reverse complement strand
CCATGAGGCCGTACTCTGGGAACTGGGTGGCCATGGAGACGAAATTACCCGGCCTCAGAAAGAGATGGGGCTTCAAGGCCGTCATGAGGGCGAAAACGAACAGGAGGACGAAGAGCAGCCGGACCACGTTGCGGTCCTCTTCTCTGGGAATACGCTTGGCCTTTGCTGATGTATCCATTCCGAGCATGCTCCTACTCCTCCCCGGGGCGGCGGGACCGGGGCCGGCGGCGGGAAGCGCCCACCTGGTAGGCCGATACGCCGGTGCCGATGATGATGATGGCGCCGGTGAACACCCGCTGCCAATAGGTCGGGACGCCGATAAGTATGAGGCTGTTCGCCATGATGGTCATGAGGGCGACGCCCAGCATGGCTCCGGTCAGGGACCCCAGTCCCCCGGACACCCGCGTGCCTCCCAGCACCACCGCGGCGATAACCGTCATCTCCATGCCGTTGAGGTTGGTGGGATGGCAATTCTGCATCATGCACGCCCGGGCTATGCCCGCGACCCCAGCCACGGCGCCCACGAAGCAGTAGATGAACAGCTTCGTGCCGAAGACGTTGAAGCCCGCGCGCTGGGCGGAGACCTCGTCCCCACCGAGGGCGAAGATGCCCCGGCCGAGCATGGTATAGCGCATGATGAAGAATACCAGGGCCAGCACGGCGACGAGGATCAGCACGGTGGTGGGCATCTCCGAACCCAGACTGAGCCGGGTATTGTACACCCTGAACAGGAAGGATTTGCCGTGCTCCCGCATGGAAGCGGGAACCGGGATCTCATGGGCGCCCAGCACGCCCTGCATGATGCCGATGAAGAGGCTGGAGGTCCCGAGGGTCACCACCAGGGTCGGAAACCTGAAATGCGCGATGAGGACGCCGTTGAGCGCGCCCATGATCAGGCCGAAACCGGCGCCCATGGCATAGGCCAGGAGCACGTTTCCCGCATAGTCGTCGGGCAGCAGGATGCGGGTGGTGGAGTACATGGCCAAGGACGCAATGGCCGTGAAGGATACGTCGATGCCCCCCGAGATGATGACCATCTGCGCGCCGACGGCGAAGAGGGCCGGGATGACCATGGACCGGGCAAGGTCAACCAAGTTGTTGCCCGTAAAGAACTGTCCGCTCCGGGCCTGTATCAGCAGGCTGAGCAGCACTATGGCGCCGAAGATGTAGGGTTCCGTGCGTCGCAGCAGCCGCAGGCTGCGTGTCTTGTGGTCGATCATGTTTCCTCCGCCTTACGCTATGCCCGTGGCTATTTCGCTCAGCCGGGACTCGGAGGTCCCCGAAGCCGACAGCTCTTCCACTACCCTGCCGTCCCGCATGACCACCACCCGGTTGCAGCAGGCCAGGATCTCGGGCAGATCGTCGGAGATGACGATCACCGCCAGGCCCCGGGCCGCCAGATTCCTCAGCAGCGCATGGATATCGTACTTGGATCCTATGTCCACTCCCACCGTCGGACCGTTCAGGATGAGTACCTTGAGGTCGTTGGCCAGCCAGCGGGCCAGCACCACCTTCTGCTGGTTCCCCCCCGAGAGGGTCCGCACCGGACGCTCCGCGTCTTTTGTGGCTATGGAAAGTTCCGCTATCCAGGAGGCGACCTCCGCGTCGATCTTCCCGTCGTCCAGGAAGCCGGCGAAGGAGGAGAGCCGCTCCAGACTGGACACCGCCATGTTGCGCTCTATGGACTGGGCGAGGAAGAGTCCCTCCGTAAGCCGGTCCGCGGGCACGTAGCCGATGCCCAGGGCCACGGCGTCCTTCACGCTCCGTATGGAAACCGCCTTTCCCTCCACCGCTATCGTTCCCGAATCCGGCCGTTCTATCCCGAAGAGGGTCTGCACCAGCTCGGTCCGGCCGGAACCCAAGAGTCCGGTGATGCCCAGGATTTCCCCCCCCCGCAGGTCGAAGGACACGTCCGAGAATCCGCCCCGGAGGGATAGGTTCTTGACGCTGAGCACGGGATCGGCGCTCAGGCCTCCGGGCTCGAAGGATTCCTCCTCGAATTCCCGGCCGGTCATGTAGTAGGCGAATTTTTTGTCGTCGAGCTCGGAGGTGCTCCCCGTAACCACGTTTTCCCCGTTCCGGAGTATGGTGAAGCGTTCGGAGATCTCGAACACCTCGTCGAGCTTGTGGGACACGAAGAGGGTGGATATGCCCTGGGCCTGCAGGCTCTTGATGACCGAGAAGAGGGCCTTGACCTCCCTTTTGGTCAGTGCGGTGGTCGGCTCGTCCATGATGACCAGCTTGGCGTCGTAGAGCAGGGCCCGGCAGACCGCGATGAGCTGCTTGTCCGCGATGGAGAGGTTCTCCACCCGCTCGTCCAGATCGACGTCGAAGCCGATCTTCGCCACCGCCTCGGTGGCTATGCGGCGCATGCGGGGATAGCTCACGAGCTTCCGCTTGTCCATCAGCTCCATGTTCAGGGCCAGGTTTTCCATGACCGTCAGGTTGGGGAATACGGAAAAATCCTGATAGATGACCTGTATGCCCAGGGAAATTGCCTCCGCGGGGCTCAGGCGGGAAAAGCGCCGGCCGCGAACCTCGATCGAGCCTGCGTCCGCCTCATAGAACCCCGACACTATCTTGATGAGGGTAGATTTGCCGCAGCCGTTCTCCCCCGCCAGGCAGTGGATCTCGCCCGTGCCGAGCTCCAGGCCGACACCCTTGAGGGCCTCCACTCCGCCGAAGGATTTCTTAATACCCTCGACCCGCAAGATGCATTCCGGCATATTCGGTATCCTCCAGGGATCAGTATACACGATACGGGCGGACAGGCGAGGCTCTCCGGCCCGGCGCCCGTCCACCCGTAGAAGAAAGCGGAAAAAGCCTTAGAAGCCGAAGGAGTCTACGTTGTCCTTGTCGATCACGATCCAGCCGGAGCCGATGAGCACCTTATTGGAGCCGGGGACGAACTGCAGGTTCTCGTAGCCCTTGAGGCCCAGGTTTAGGCCGTTGGCGATGGGCTCGCCGCGCAGGATCTTGACCGCCAGGGAGCAGAGGGCGTAGCCCGCATCCTTGGGATCCCAGAGGGTGGCGGCGGCGAGGGTGCCGCTCTTCAGGAAGGTCTTGTTCTCGTTGGGTAGTCCCGTACCGGAGACGAACACCTTGCCCTTAAGCCCCATCTCCTCGATGGCCCGGGCGACGCCGGGTGCATCCTTGGAGGAGGTGCCCATGATGCCCTTGAGGTTGGGATACTTCTTGAACAGCTCCTTGGCCTTCTCGTACGCCCGCTCCATATTGTCTTCGGACTCGACCCGGGGCTCCGTCTCCAGAAGGGCCATCTTGGGGTACTTCTTCTTCTGATGGGCGACGCCCCCGTCCGCCCACTCGTTGTGGGACGCGTTGGTCACGTGGCCGACCATGGTGGTGTACACGCCCTCCTCCCCCATGGCCTTGGCGAGGTTGTCCATGATGAAGGCGCCGTAGTCGGCGTTGTTGAAGGCCTCGATATCGTACATGGTGTTTTCCTGGAAGGACGCCTCGTGGGTCACCACCACGATGCCCCTGCTCAGGGCCTTGCCCAATACGGGCTCCAGGGCCGCCGGATCAACGGGAACCACGCAGAGGGCATCCACGCCCTGGGCGATCAGGTCCTCGATGACCTGGGCCTGCATGGCCGCGTCGGTCTTGGCGGGCCCCTTCTGGAAGGCGTTGAGGCCGGTGTCCTTGGCGAACTGCTTGACGCCGACTTCCATGCGGACGAACCAGGCGTTGGTGCTGTCCTTGGGAACCAGGGCTATCTTCCAATCCTTTTCCGGCTTGGACGATTTACCCTTGGGACCGGCGGCGGGAGCGGCCTGCTGCCCTCCGGCGAAGGCCATGGATCCCAGGGCCAGAGCGAACACCGCCGCACAGCTTACGGCTACGATTCGTTTCATACGATTGCCTCCTTTAGGACTTTGTAGCGATAGGGGTATTGTAGCACCGAATTCCCATCTGTCAATTAAATATTTAGTACTAAAACAACTAAATTTTAGTTTTTTTATTACACGAATACTATTATTAAATCTTATAAACATTTTATATATAAACATTTGTTCAAAATCATCGTTTTATTTTGTTTTAGTTTTTTATTGACAATTTGGAAATTCCGCTATAACGTCAAGTAAGGAAAGGAGGCTCTTGAGCCACATGCCGGTGACCATCAAAGACATCGCGGAACGGGCGGGAGTATCGCCCGCGGCCGTTTCCCTGGTGCTCAACAATAAGCCGGGAGTGGGGCCGGAAGTCAGAAGCCTCATCAAGAAAATCGCTCAGGAACTCAATTATAGGAAATCGGAGGCCGCGGCCGCCGCCGGGCCAAAAAAATCCTCCATCTGCCTCCTCCACATATCCCGGCACGGCCACACCCTCAACAGGGACCACGACGTGTTCATCGCCGACTATATAGAGGGGCTCGGAAGGGGCGCCAAGCAGCACGGCATGAGCCTGGAGATATTGACCTTCAAGACAACGCCCATCGAAAAGATCATAGAGGCCGCGGCGGAAAGCTCGGCGCCGGGACTGATAGTCCTGGGTACCGAGCTGTCTTCCGCGGACATAGCCCAATTCCGGGCCGTGGACAAGCCGCTGGTGTTCATCGACACCTTCGACTACTACCAGCCCTTCGATTTCGTGGACATGAACAACGAGGAGTCCGTATACACCATCGTCTCCTACCTCGCGGAGCGGGGCCACCGGGACATAGGCTTCGTCCGGAGCTCCATGGAGACCCGCAATTTCAAGCTGCGGGAGGAGGGTTTCAAGAAGAGCCTGGACCTGCTGGGCCTGGAATTCAGGGAGCGCGCCTGCTTTTCCGTCGATTCGACCTACCACGGCGCCTATGCGGACATGAAGCGGGAACTGGCGGCAGGCCGAGCCCTTCCCACCGCCCTCTTCTGCGCCAACGACATCATAGCCTGCGGCTGCATGCGGGCATTCGCGGAAGCGGGAATCCGCATTCCCGAGGACGTGTCCATCATCGGCTTCGACGACCTTCCGCTCTCCTCCGTCATGGAGCCGGGCCTGACCACCATCAAGGTCTCAAAGGCGCAGATCGGCCGGATGGCGATGCAGACGGTCACGGCCCGATTCACGAAGGAAGGGGACGGACCTTCCGTCAAAGTGCTGATTTCCGGAGAACTGGTGGAGCGGAACAGCGTCAAGTCGCTGAACAAGAACGCATAGGAGGTGAAGATATGATCAAGTACTCGGTCATTCTGGGGAATTTGGGGAATACCTGCGATAGGTTCCTCTCCTCCGGATACAAGGATCAACCGACCAAGGAAGCCATGCTGGCCCAGGCCGCGGCGATACCCGGAGTCGTGGGGGTTGAGCTGGTGGGAACCTGGGACGTCACCCGGGAAAACGTCCAGGAGATGGGCAACCTTCTGTCGAAGGCGGGCCTCTCCTGCGTGTCCATAATACCCGACCACTTCTCCCAGAAGCGCTGGGGCAAGGGAGCCTTCACGTCCAAGGATTCGGGCATACGCGCCCAGGCCCTGGACGAGACCTTCGCCGCGGCGGAGATGGCCCGCACGCTGAAGTGTCCCCTCATCAATCTCTGGCCGGGCCAGGACGGCTACGACTACGCGTTCCAGGCCGACTACCGCAGGGAGCGGGCCTGGATAGTCGAGGCGGTCGCCGCCGCCGCAAAGGCGTATCCGGACATCAAGTTTTCCCTGGAGTACAAGGTAAAGGAGCCCCGCACCCACTCCTTCATGGCCCGGGCGGCGGACACGCTGCTCATCGCCAGGGAGACGGGACTCGACAACGTGGGCGTAACCATCGACACGGGCCACGCCCTGGCGGGCTATGAGAACCTGGCCGAATCGGCGGTTATCCTGACCGATTTCGGAAAAAAGCTCTTCCACATGCACTTCAACGACAACTACCGATCCTGGGACGACGACATGATCGTGGGCTCGGTCCACTTCGTGGAGTACCTGGAGCTCCTGTTCTGGCTCAAGGAGATCGGCTACGACGGGTGGTACTCCATGGACCAGTACCCCTACCGGGAAGACGGCCAGGGAGCGCTGCGCAGCTCCATCGAATTCCTCCAGGGGATCGACGAGCTGCTGAACGACAAGGCTATGGCCGAGCTCCGGGACATCATCGCCCGGGGCAACCCCATCGAGTCGACCAAATGGGTGCGGAGCGTCCTCTTTAAAAAATAAGACCGCCGGCGAAGCGGACCGCCCGTCCGCGGGCGGTCCGCGTTTCCTACTGCCTGATGACCCCTTTCTTTATGATCATGCACCCGTAGAGCTTCTTCTCCGTGGTGGAGACTATGGCGTAGGCCTTCTTGGCCCGCTCGTAGAAGGCGAAGCGCTCCACCTGTTCCACCAGGGCATCCCCCGCGGCCTCGTGCCTGCGCACCACCGCGCGGATCTCGTCCTGCACCACCGGAACGGTGGAATCCCCGCTCACCACCTGCATGAGGGACACGGGATGGGGCACGAAGTCGTCCAGGGGAAAGAGGGTCAGGATAGCGTCCAGCAGAACCGGCACCCCGTGGCCGTCGCAGCGGACCAGATTGCGGGCATTGCTCGCCGCGGGGAAATTGGCGTCCCCGATCACCAGGTCGTCGCCGTGCCCCATCTCGTGGAGCAGCTTCAACAATTCCGGAGAAATGATGTCCGGTATACCCTTCAGCATACATACGCCTCCTTCGCGTCGATTACAGGTTATAAACCCGCAGGCCCATGCCGGCAAGCGCGGTCGGCGCGGAAATGACGGCGGTCACCTCACATCTCACAATTTATATATATATACATATCGATACCCCTTGCGCGAAAACACAAAACAGACTAAAATAGTCGGCGATGGGTCCATGAGGATCCAAAAGCTTTTCAGGAGGAATCATGAACAGGAAACTCGTTTCCCTTTTCGTCGCCGCCGTAGTGCTCGCCGGCGCCGCCTTCGCCCAGGATCTCAAGATCGACTACCAGCTTGACGTCAAGTCTGCGGTCGCCACCAACTACTTCACCTTCACCGGCCCCATCCGCTACCTGGCTGCGGACAAGGACACCCTGGACGCCACCACCGGCGCCTCCAAGGCCGGCTCCACCCACTTCTTCCAGCCCTACCTGCTGGACGTCAAGGGCAAGCAGACCCTGCCCTCCGGACTCCGGGGCCTCTTCCTCTTCGCCGTGGCTCCCTATAAGCAGATGACCGACGACAACCTGAACGTGACCAAGGCCGCCGACGGCACCATCACCATCCAGTTCGCCCACCGCGGCACCGCCTACGGCCTGATCACCGACAAGACCGGCAAGTTCACCTTCCCCAAGGGCACCTACTTCCGCAGGCCCATCGGCTTCATCCAGGGCGCCGGACCCCAGGTCATCTCCACCGACTTCTCCGCCGACGGCACCGCCGCCAAGATCGACTGGGGCAAGGTGTGGAGCAGGTCCATCCCCGGGGGCAAGGAGATCAAGGCCGGCGTGGCCACCAAAACGGGCACCGTGACCGACGACAACGGCCTCGACGAGGCCATGTTCGGTTGGACCGGCACCCTCCAGGTCACCTACGAGGGGAGCACCCTCAAGATCTCAGGCGGCCTGAACGCCGTCAAGAAGTAAGCGCAAGACCGCGATGATGAGAGGGGCTCCCCGAGGGGAGCCCCTTTTTATTGTTCTTCCGGGTTTTAGGAGAAAGCGGCTGCTCAGCGATGCGCTTCAGCGCACGCGCTTCAGCGATGCGCTTCAGCGCACGCGCAGCAGGCGCCCCTTGGACGTGCCCACGTACAGCACTCCGTCTATCATGAGGGGCCGCACCGAGGGCGTATCCGGCAGGGCGACGGAGGACAGCACCGCCCCCGTGGCGGCGTCGGCGGTCACGAGGGTTGAGCCCGGGCCGCCCCAGTAGAGCTTGCCTTGGGACAAGAGCGGCGCCGACTCCACATCGGCAATGGGCGGACCCGCATCCGCGCCGTCCGCCGGGGAGAGGCGCCGCAGCCGGTCTCCGTCGGTCCAGACGAAGAGGGTGCGGTCGTCCAGCTCAAGCTCCCCCCGTATGCCCGCGCCGAGATCCCTGGTCCACAGCAGGGCCGCCGCGGAGACGTCCGCCGCGACGATGCGCCCGGAGGCATCCGCCGCGTAGACCGCCCCGTTCCTGTACCGCGGAGCGAAAGGCCTGCGTCCCAGGCCCGCGGCAAGCTCCGCCGCAGGACGGCCCGCAGTCAAATCGATGAGCACAAGGGCGCCCGTCCCGGAGACGCCGACCAAGGTCCGGTCCGCCAGCACCAAGGGAGAGGCTATGCCCCCGGCAACCGGGATCTCCCTGAGCACCTGGGCGTTTTCCTGGCGGACGATCATCACCCCCCGGGGAGTGGCCATGGCCAAGCCCTCCGGAACCGGTACGGCCTTATTTTGCGGAAGTGCGGCCCAGCCGTCGAAGGCGTGCTCGGCCCGCAGCGAGCCGTCCGCGCCGTCCACCAGGACCAGGCCGGTTTCCCGGATCAGGGCCACCGTTGAGTCCAGGGCCGTAAGGTTCAGCACGCCTCCTCCGGCCGTCCAGACCGTCCGCCCCGAGCCGTCCAGGGCATGGACCGCCCCGTCTCCGTCCAAGACCAGTATGAGGGAGCCGACCCTGGCGATGCTTCCCGAAAGGGGCCGCGCGGATACGGCGACGTTCCACGCGACGGCGGGATACGCGGGAGCCGCGGTCCGGGTTCCGCCGCCGCGGCCGGCCGCGCCTGAGGACGCAGCGGGGCGGGAGAGGAACTCCTGGGGAAGGGCCGCGGGCAGCCGGGAGGCAGATTCGCCGGGAGACCGGACGCGGTCCAGCAGGTCTAGCAGAATCCGATTTTCCTCTCCGACGGGGGATGCGGGGAAACGCCGCCTGAGCTCTTCCATGCGACGGGCCAGGTCGGAGCCGGGGCCGGCTAGGGCCGAGGTTTGGGCCTCGGCGTCCATGGCCTCCAGGTCAAGCCCGGCCGCCTGGAGCCCCTCGGCGGCATAGACCAGGGCGCCGTAGGCCTCCTCCGCGCTGGTCTGAGCAGCGGCGGAGCCGCCGACTTCCGCTTCTCCGCCGGAGCGCACGAGGGGCGCCAGGGCAAAGGCGGCGGAGACCACCGCGGCGGCAAGGGGATTCGCATCCCTGCCGTCCAAAAGGCCCGTTAGGAGGGGACCCTTGGGAAGCACCGCCACCGCGCCCTCCCGCACCGCGACCCGGCTCAGGGGGCCGCGCCCCGGGCCGCCGTCGACGCCCGGCAACTCCGCCTCGTAGCGGACCAGGAATTCGGTACCCCGGACGCCTGCCGCGGAGTTCGGCGTCGTGACGACGAACTCGTCCCGTCCGCTCAAAGTCCGGACCTTGGACAGCAGGGCTCCTCCATGGAGGGACAGCTCCACCGCTTCGGCCGCCCTGGCCGTTTCCCTGCGGACCCGGAGGGCCGCGGGGCTCGCCTCCGTCCCGGGGAGCAGACGGACCACGGCGATGGTGCCGAAGGCCAGCTCCGCCGAGGCATCGGCGGCGGTCCTGATGAGGTCGGAGACCTGCACGGTCATGCCCGGCTCCAGGGGTATCCAGGCCTGGGTCCCGGCGGGGAGCACGGTCGCATTGCCCTGCACGAAGAGCACGGTGACGGCGAGGGTGTCCTCGGCGAGGGTTTCCTCGGCGGGGACTTCGGCGGCAGGGGGCGGTACCGGCTCCGACCTCTCGGCGCCCCGCTGCGGGGGGCGGCAGGAAAGGGAAAGCAAAGCAAGCAGAACGACGCAGCCTATTCTTCCGATCATGCCCAGGAAGGTACCACGTCGGGCCGAAGGTGTCAGCATAATGCGGAATGCCCCTTTATCTCCCGGGATAAGTTGTTTATATTTGAAGAATCATGAAGCTCTACAGCCGAGGACAGCTCGTCTTCTTCTCCCTGCTCAGCGCCCTCATCGTGGGGATGCTGGCCCTGGGCCTCGGGGTCTTCCGCTTCCCGGGGCATACGGCCGCGCCGTCGGAGCCCCCTTCGGCTTCCGCCGCCAAAACGGGGGCCGACGCCTTCGAGGCCCTCGACCTGCGCCAAGCTCCGGAGAACCGGAACCTCGTTCCGGTCTCGGAGCTGACGCCCTACACCGAGGACGAGCGGGAGAACATCTCCGTCTACGAGCGGCTCAACGACGCGGTGGTAAACATCACCACCGAAACCGTGGCCATAAACTGGTTCCTGGAGCCCGTGCCCCAGGAGGGCGGCTCAGGGTCCGGATCCATCATCGACACCCGAGGCTACATACTCACCAACAACCACGTCATCGACAAGGCCTACAAGGTCTTCATCAACCTCGCCGACGGCAGCCAATTCGAGGGCAAACTCGTGGGGACCGACCCGGAAAACGACCTTGCGGTGCTCAAGTTCGACCCGCCCCGGGGCATGCAGCTCAAGACCGTTCCCTTCGGCGACTCCTCCGGCCTGAAGGTGGGGCAGAAGGTGCTCGCCATAGGCAACCCCTTCGCCCTCGAGCGGACCCTCACGGTGGGCATAGTGTCCGGCCTCGGACGGCCCATCCAGGCCTCCAGCCAGATCATCATCAGGGATATGATCCAGACCGACGCGTCCATCAATCCCGGCAACTCGGGGGGCCCCCTCTTGGATTCCCAGGGCCGCATGATCGGCATCAACACCATGATCTACTCGCCCTCGGGAGGTTCCGTGGGCATAGGGTTCGCGGTGCCGGTGAATACGGCTAAGCGGGTGGTCGCGGAGCTGATACAGTTCGGCAAGGTTCGCCGGGGCTGGATAGACGCCACGGTGGTCCAGCTCTTCCCCGCCCTGGTGAGCTACGCCAAGCTCCCCGTTTCCTCGGGACTCCTGGTATCCCGTACAAGACGGAACGGCAACGCCGAAAAGGCGGGCCTCCGGCAGGGCTCCGAGCCCGTGCGCTACGGCTCCAGCGTGATCTACCTGGGCGGCGACGTCGTGACCTCCGTGGACGGCATGAAGGTAAACCGCCTGGCGGACCTCTATTCCGCCCTGGAGGACAACAAGCCGGGAGACCGGGTGGCCGTAGAAGTCAACCGGGGGGGCAGGACCGTCAAGCTCGACGTGACCCTTGCGGACCGGGAAGAGGTGCTCGGAAAGGAGTAGGGCCGAGGCTAGGCCTACGGCGATACATCGAAGAAACGGCCGGCCCCTGAGGGGTGCCCGGCCGTTTCTCTATCCCCCGCGCTTATTCGTGGTGGTGGGAGCAGTCGTGGCCGAGGGCTCCGCCGGCTGCCCCATGGTGGGCGGCGCAGTTGGCCCCGGTGTCGGTCAGGCGGCCCTCCAGATAGGCTTCCGCGGCGGCCCGGACGCTTCCCGAGGCGCCCCGGACTACGGAAATGCCCGCGGCGGAGAGCACCCGCACCGCCCCGTCGCCTATATTGCCCGCCACCAGGACCGTCACCCCTTTCCGGGCAAGCTCCGACGCTATGCCGCTCTTGCAGCCGCATTGGCCGGTGCCCGCCACCGTCTCCTGGCCGCCTATGGACTTTCCGTCCGCCGTGAACACCGTGTAGTGGTCGCAATGGCCGAAGTGGGAATCCACCTGGTCTCCCGCAGTAGGAACAGCTATCTTCATGGTTTCTCCCTTAGAGGCGCCCACCACCGCCGCGCCGCCCCCCAGCCTCAGGGCCTTGCCGTTCACCAGGGCGTCGGCAACCTTCCGGCGGGCGGATTCGATGATCCTTCCAAACGTTTGGCGGGATACGCCCATGCGCCGCGCCGCCGCCTCCTGGTACAGGCCCTCGTAATCCGCCAGACGCAGGGACTCGAATTCGTCGAGCGTAAGGGCTAGGCTCTTAAGCTCCCGCGCGGGAATACCGGCGGGCTTGAAGACCTCGACTCCCGGCAGGTCCTCGACGCAGCGATCCCTAAGGGGTCTCGGCATGGATATGCACCTCTGTGTGAATTATGGTCATATGACCATTACTAGTCAATCCCGCCATACGAAGGGGAGACTGCCCCGCTACAGGGCACCCAGCTCCCGTCCCGCACGGACGAAGGCCGCCACGCAGCGGTCCACCATCTCCTCCGTATGGGCGGCGGACAGCTGCACCCTGATCCGCGCCTTGCCCTTGGGGACCACGGGATAGCTGAAGGCGACCACGTAGATACCCAGGGAGAGCAGGCGCTCGGCCATGCGGACCGCCATGACCTCGTCGGCGAACATGACGGGCACTATGGGATGCGACCCCGGCCGCAGGGCGAAGCCCGCCGCCGCCATGGCCGACCTGAAGCGCCCGGTGTTCTCGAAGAGGCGGCGGCGCAGCTCCCCGGATGAGGCCGCCAGGCGTAGGGCCTCCCGGGTGCCGCCGACTATGGCCGGGGGCAGGGTATTGCTGAAGAGGTAGGGGCGCGCCTTCTGCCGCAGCCAGGCTA
>CAYUPG010000017.1:0-9807 GCA_964446515.1 uncultured Treponema sp. | reverse complement strand
CCTGCCCGCCACGGCGCCGCCGGAAGCGCCCCCCAGGGCCTTCCCGAAGGTGGTGCTGATGAGGTCCACCCTGCCCATGACGCCGCAGTGCTCGTGGGTGCCCCGTCCGCCGGAACCCATGAAGCCCGTGGCGTGGCTGTCGTCCACCATCACCAGGGCGTCGTGCTTCTCCGCCAGGGCGCAGATCGCGCCGAGGTCCGCCATGTCCCCGTCCATGGAGAAAACGCCGTCCGTGACGATGAGCCGGTACTTTGCCGCCGCCGCTTCCCGGAGCTTGGCCTCAAGGTCGGCCATGTCCATGTGGGCATAGATGTACCGGGCGGCCTTGCAGAGCCGAACGCCGTCGATGATGGACGCATGGTTCAGCGAGTCGGTGAGAACGGCGCACTCGGCGTCCAGAAGGGCCTCGAAAACCCCGCCGTTCGCGTCGAAGCAGGATGAGAAGAGGACGGCGTCCTCCATCCCCAAGAAGTCGGCGAGCTCCCGCTCCAGGAACCGATGGGGCTCCTGGGTCCCGCAGATGAAGCGCACGGAAGAGAGGCCGTAGCCCCACTCCTCCACGGCCCCGGCGGCGGCGGCGGCGAGCTCGGGCCTGCCCGAAAGCCCCAGGTAGTTGTTGGCGCAGAAATTGAGGGCCCCGGCTATGCCGCCGTCCTCGCTTCTTGTGCCTATCTCCGCGCCCTGGGGCGTCGCGAGCCGCCGCTCGCCCTTGAAGAGGCCCGCGGACTCAAGCTCCCGCAGCCTAGCCTGAATATCATCTTTGATAGCGCCGTACATAGCCTCTCCTCTCAGTGTATGATTCCCAATCCTACGCCGCCGAAATAGCCGCGATCGGAACCTTTCATCCAGACGCCTCCCCGGAGGCTGAGCACGACCACCGAAGGGGGCGGAAAGAAGCGCAGCTCCGATCCCAGGAACAGGGGGCCTTCCGCAATCCCGGCCTCGGCGAGCAGTTCTTTCCGCGCCGAGATATCCCATTCCCAAATTCTGAAGGCAAGCTCCGCGCCTCCGGACAGAATCCCCCGTGGGATGATGCTTTCAGGATAGCCCTCCGGCCCGGTCCAGAGGGCAGACGGCGCAAGGGTGAAGGAGAGGCGCCCGGGGGCTGCGAAGCGCAGGGGCAAAAAGAACTCGAGCCCGGGGCTCGCGCCGGCCGGGGATGGGGCGCCCGCATCCGAGTAGACGTAGGAGAGCGCGGCGGCCGCGCCGACATGCGGCGTCCGCCCTAAGATCCGGGCCGCGGAAATGGCGAAATGGAAGCGGTCGGCATCCTGGTTTTGGGCGATCGAGGCTGCCGAGCCGAGTTCCCAGCCCTCCGCGGGGGCCAGGCGGAGGGCCCCGACGAAGGGAGGAACACCGGAATAGGTATCCTGTCCCGGCGGCCTGCCGAAGAGCGCCGAGGCATCGACCTGGAAGGACCTTGCGGGCAGAAGCTCCGCTCCGGGAGAAAAGAGAAGCCCCGCGCTGCCCCGGCCGAGGGACTTGGGGCGTATGGACATGGTGGAATCGAGCCGTATCGATGTGCGCCGCTCCTGCGCACGCTCCTGCGCACGCTCCTGCGCACGCTCCTGCGCAGTCCCGGACAGACCGGCCCGCGGGATAGGAGCCCCATCCACGACGACCGTGTAGATGCCGTCGGGAAGCGCGTTTCCTCCGGCGTCCCGCCCATCCCAACGGAAGGATTGGCGCCAGGTGATGAAGTTCGGAAATTCACCCGCGGACACGACGGTTCCGGCCTTGTCGAGCACCGTGAAGCCGCCGCGGCCCGGGCCGCTCACCTCAAAGGTCAGTTCGGCGGTTCCCAGAAAACCGGGGTCCGCCGGATTGAAGCGGGCCCTCCCCGCCCTCAGGGAGTCCAGAGAAAAATCGGCCGCCTCCATGGGTATTTCCAGGAAGGTCGCCTCGCCGCTGCGCACCACCGCGGTCTGCCGAACATCCTTCCAGCCGAAGGCCCGGACCCGGACCGTGTAGCGTCCCACGGGCAGGTTCAAGCTGCCGGAGCCCCACAGGACCGAATCCCCTACGGTGAACTCAGCCTCCAACGGCAACTCGTCTTCGCCGACTTCGCCCGCCGCCCTGACGGCCCGCAGAGACAGTCGCCCCGTAAGGGGAGCGAGCTCGACGCGCACCCGGATGCGGCGACCCTCGCGCACCGTCACCTTGAAGACCCTATCGGCGTAGCCTTCCTTCGAGAGGCGCACCTCGTAGGAACCCGGGACAAGGCCCGTCGGAACCAGGGGAGTCCGGCCCCGCACTATGCCGTCTATATGGACCGTAGCGCCGCCGGGAATGCTCAGGATCTCAAGCCCCGTCCCGTCCAGCTCCTCGAACTCATCGGAAAAGAGGGCAGGGACCGCAGCGAGGCAGAGCAAAAGGGCAAGAAGCTTCGGAACGGCGGAGCCTATTCTACCTGTCATTGGTACTACTATAGTCCCTTGGAAAGGGAATTTGAACACCCCCGAGAATTGGCCTATGCTTGAAGAGAGGATATTCCAAAGGAGTTGCTATGGCCAAGTCTACAGTAAACACCTCCATCGGGATCAAGCTGCTCGCAGGGTACGCGGTGATGGTCGCCTTCATGGGGCTCATCTTTCTTATCGGCTTCAGGAACATGTCCACCCTGCAGGCGGACCTCAGGGACATGCATGCGCGAAAATTGCCCGCCGTAGACTTCTTGGATCAGGCGGATAGGGACCTGCAGCAGCTGCTGGTGGCGGAACGCACCCTGCTCGTCCTGGAGACCGGCGATCCGGGCATCGCGGCCCAGCTGAAGGACCATGGCGACAACCTAGCCCAAACCATAGACCGGATGGGGAAATTCATCGCCCTGGCGGACGAGGCGGAGGAGCGTGCCCTGTACGACAAGTTCCTGGCGGCCAAGACCAAGTGGGAACCCCTGACGCGCCGGGTCGTTGCCCTGATCGCGACCGGACGCCCTGAGGATACGGCCGCCGCTCAGGCCCTTTCCCTGGGCGAGAGCAAGGCGGCCTTCGAGGAGATGCGGGAGTACATCAACCAGATGCAGGAAGTCGTGCTGGAGAAGGCCGAGGCGAATCTGCATGCGGCGGAAGCGGAATTCCGGGCTTCCCTCCTGGCCCTGATCGGCATCAGCCTCTTGGCCCTGATCACCGCCGTGGCCGGCGGTCTAGTCCTGTCCCTCTCAATACGCCGCGCCCTCCTGGGAGCGGTTTCCCTGGCGGACCGCATAGCGGGCGGGGACCTCACGGGCACCATCGACGCATCCTTCCTCAAGCGCCGGGACGAGATAGGCCGCCTGGCCCGAAGCCTGGAAGCAATGAACGGCCAATTGGGGGACATCGTCCGCTCCATCAACCTGTCCACCATCAGCATCGACGACGAGGCGAATCAGGTTTCCGCCTCCGCCCAGTCGGTGAGCGTGGGAGCGGCCCGCCAAGCCGCCGGCGTGGAAGAGCTCTCCTCGTCCATGGAGGAGATGGTTTCGGGGATACGGCAGAACGCGGACAACGCGACGGAGACCGGAAGGATTTCCGCTGGAGCGGCGGACGAGGGCGCCAAGGGCGGAAAATCCGTGGCCGAAACCGTGGTCGCCATGAAGCAGATTTCAGGGAAGATCGCCATAATTGAGGAAATCGCCCGGCAGACAAACCTCCTGGCCTTGAACGCCGCCATAGAGGCGGCCAGGGCGGGAGACGCGGGAA
Source organism: uncultured Treponema sp. (assembly GCA_964446515.1). Taxonomy (GTDB): domain Bacteria; phylum Spirochaetota; class Spirochaetia; order Treponematales; family Breznakiellaceae; genus CAYUPG01. The sequence goes on along the minus strand of CAYUPG010000017.1, from coordinate 6,127 downwards.
AGGGGTTCGCCGTGGTGGCGGGCGAGGTGCGCAAGCTGGCGGAACGGAGCCAAGTTTCCGCTGCGGAGATCACGGAACTGTCCGCCAAAAGCGTATCCGTAGCGGAGGATGCGGGCAAGATAATCGACAGCATAGTGCCGGATATTCGGAAGACCAACGAGCTGGTTCAAGAGATCATCGCATCCAACAGGGAACAGGAGTCCGGTTCCGGACAGATCAACTCGGCGGTGCTGCAGCTGGACCAGGTCATTCAGCAGAACGCCTCTGCGGCCGAACAGCTGTCCGCCATGGCGGAGACCTTGGCGGCCCAGGCAAAGAGCCTGCGGGACACCGTAGGATTCTTCAGGATCGGAGGAGAGGAGGCGTCCCGGAGCAGCTTCCGCGGAGCCCCCACGGGGACTGCGAAAGCCGCCGTCCGTCCGCCTTCCCCTCCGCAGGCCGGGAAGGCTGTACCCGAAAAGAGCCCCCGTCCGGAGTCCCGCGCCATAGTACCCTTGGAGCAGAGCTCCTTGGAGCAGAGCTCAGACGGAGACTTCGAAGAGTTCTAGAATTCGGGCCCCCGTCGCCTAGCGGGCGCCGACAAGCTCAAAGCCTGCCGGCATGCCGCTAACCCTCTATGGAGACCCCAACGGAGAAATCGGACTGGACGCTCAGGGCCCGTCCGCCCAGGTGGCCGTCCAGCATGAACAGGCCGGGCCCCTTCTCCCCCGCCAGGCTCAGGCGCTGGATGATCTCGTTGTCGTTCTTCTCTTCCTCGATCTGCTCGACGACGTACCACTGGATGAACGCGTAGGTCGCGTGGTCGTTTTCCTGCCGGGCCAGATCGGCAATGGCGTTGATGCTCTTGGTGACGAACTGCTCGTGCTCGAGGGTCTTCTTCATCATGTCCATGGCGGACTCGAAGGTCTTGGGCGGCTCCTTTATGGCCTTCAGGTGCGGCTCCGCTCCCTGGTCCAGCAGGTAATTGTACATCTTCATGGCATGGAACATCTCTTCGTGGTACTGCACCATGAACCACTTGGCGAAGCCGTTGAGGCCCTGGGTTGAACTGTGGGCGGACATCGCCATGTACAGGTACGCGGAATACATCTCATTGTTGATCTGCGCGTTGATGGTATCCGCCATTTTTTGGCTAATCATGATCTGCTCCTCTGTGTGCCGTGTTTGATCGACAAGCACGTCGATCCTTGCTTTGAATATAGGGGAGCGCCGGCCGAAATTCAATATAAGAATGATTCTTAATTAAAATAATGAGCCTGCCTGGGAGAAGCTGTAGAACCCCGCCTCGGAAAAAATGAGGTGGTCGAGCAGGGATAGGCCGAGGATGTCCGCCGCGGACTTCAGCCGGGAAGTGATTTCCTCATCCTCCGCGGAGGGCTCAAGACGGCCCGAAGGATGGTTGTGGGCGACCAGGATGGCGCTGGCCCTGTCGGTCAAGGGATCGGAGAACACTTCCCGAGGGTGGACGATGGTGCGGTTGACCAGGCCCACGGTCACCACCCGCACCGCCAGCACTTCATGGGCTCCGTTCAGGGAAAGGCAGATGAAGCGTTCCTGGCGGCGGTCCGCGTAGTGCCGGATGAGGGCGAAGGCATCGGAGGGGTGCCCGATGCGGCATCCGCAGGGTCCCCAGCGGCGGCGTCCGAACTCGAGCATGGCGGCGATGGTGCAGGCCTTGCCCATCCCCAGTCCGATTATCTCCGCCAAGCTGCCCAAGGGCGGTATGGACTTTTCGCCATCCAGGCGTTCGGCAAGCTCCTGGGCCAGGATGCCGACGTTCTTCCCCTTGATTCCCGAATTGAGGACGACGGACAGGAGCTCCCGGTCCGAGAGGGCGGAGGGGCCGTGGGACATCAGCCGCTCCCGGGGCCGCTCATCCGCAGGCAGGCCCAGGGGTCCGGAACGGCCGGGCGTCGGACCCGCGGAAACGGGCCGGGAAATGCGTTCGTAGCAGGATGCTGTTTCCATGCAATCCCTAGGGGAAGTTCCTGCGGGACGCTTCACGCCCGAGCGGAATAGGCCGATAGGATTGCATGACACCAACCACAAAACTGATGCTGATCGGCGCCGCGGCGCTGTGGGCCGCGGCTTCCTGCGCCGGAGCGCCGCCCGAACGGCCGGAACCGCCCGTCGAGAAACCGCCCCGGACGCCCCCGACGCTCATCATGGGCCGAGGAGCCCTGGAGGCGGAGGAGCTTGAAGCCTTCCTGCTGAAGTCGAATCCCGCCGTAGCCCCGGATAGGGCGAGGGAGCTGGCCGGCCTCTATGTCCAGGAAGCCGCAGCGGAAGGGGTGAACCACGATGCGGCCTTTGCCCAGATGTGCCTGGAGACGGGATTCCTGCGCTTCGGAGGGCTCGTGACGGCGGACATGCACAACTACTGCGGGCTCGGCTCCATAGGCCCAGGGCAACCGGGCGAACGCTTCCCCTCGGCGCGCATCGGGGTGCGGGCCCACGTGCAGCACCTGAAGGCCTACGCCTCGGCGGAAGACCTGCGGAACGAGCTCGTAGACCCCCGCTACCGCTTCGTCAAGCTCGGAAGCGCTCCGGCCATCGCGGACCTTGCGGGCCGCTGGGCCGCGGACAGGGAATACGGCCGGAAGCTCGCGGACCTTCTGGAACGCATGTACCGACCCCAATGACCCGTTTATAGGACGAAGCGCCCGGCCTCGGTTTCCGCGGCGCCTGCGATGGCCTTGTTCTCCTCCGCCACCCGGGTCGCCTCTTCCGTTCCGGCGGCGATGCGCCCGGCCTGGGCAAGGCAGTCGTCGGCGGAGGAGGATATCCTCCGGCCCAGGCTCGCCAGGCCCGCGACGTTCTCCGCGGCGGCGCCGGTCCGACTGCCGAGCTCGGAGGCGGCCTTGGCCAGATCCTCCGTCTTGTCCCGTATGGTGATCAGGGCATCCACCACCGCCAAGGCCGCCTCAGCCTGCTGGGACACCGCGGCGGCGGCGCGGGCCGTGTCCTTTTCCGCCCGGACGACGACGGACTGCACTTCGCCGAAGGCGAGGCCCGCCTGGGCCGATTGGGCGACCACCCGGCCGACGGAATCCCGTATGACCGTAAGGTCGGACCGGATGCGTCCCGCCTCCGCGGAGGAGGATTCCGCGAGCTTCCTGACCTCCGCGGCGACCACGGCGAAGCCCCGCCCCGTGGCTCCCGCGTGGGCGGCCTCGATGGCGGCGTTCATGGCCAGCAGGTTCGTGCGCTCCGCGATGTCTCCGATCACCTTGCCGGCCTCGGAGAGGCGGTCCGATAGGGCGGCCACGGAAGCGACTTCCCGGTCGACCTCCGCCAGGGTAGCCCGTCCGCGTTCGGCGGAAAGGACCAGGTCGTGCACGGCCTGCACCAAGGACGCCACCGCCACCTCCACGGCCGCCATGGACTCGGACATGCCCGAGATGCGGTCCGAAGCGGCGCGGGCTATCTCGCTCTGGGAAGCGATGCTTGCCCCCAATTTGGACGTATCCTCCGTGACGCCCCGCACCACCTCCACCGCCTCCGAAATGGCCGAACCATGGTCCTCCACCGCCAAACGCCGGAGCTCCCGCAGCTCCCGTCCCGCGGCATCCAAGGCGGCGGAAACGGATTTGACCGACTGGGCCAGGCGGGCGGAAGTGCCCGACAGCTGCCGGTCCGTGGTCTGAACGCTGCCTATGAGGCCCCGCAGGCGGGCGATGAAGTCGTTGAAGGCCGTCTGGAGGGCCTGGATTTCCTGGGCGCCCTCCACGGGAAAATCTACGGAAAGATCCCAGGAGGAGCCGGAAAAGCGGCCGAGGCCTGCCATGATCCTGGACAGGGGGGCCAGGTCCCTGCCGAGGCCCACGAGCTGAACGATAATGAGCACCGCCACCGCGGCGAGATAGGCAGTCACGATGAAGTTGCGGAATTCGTACCAGGAGGCCAGACGGACCCTCTCGTCCACCACGAAGAAGGTGTACCAATCCCAGGGGGGATAGTACTGAACATAGGCACGCAGGGTCGACTCCGCACCCTCCATGAGGAGGTCCCCCTCCTTCATCGCGATGAGAGCAGCAAGGTCGCCGAAGCGGGCGACGGGAGCCTCGGGGTACTCCAGCTTGACGGCCCCGGCGGAATCGACTATGTAGGGCCTGATCTCCGCATCGGAATACCGCCACTGCAGGGTATTCAGAATAGCCGCGGTCCCCGCATCCTCATAGCTGGAGGCTCCCGTGACGGCGTCCTGACCGGAACCCGTCGCTCCCGAGACGGCATCCGCCGATGATCCGCCCGCGGCGTCGAGCGCCTCGTACTCGTGCACGATGGTCCGCAGCCGTTCCTGGAAGTCCGCCCGGTTGGCCTCGGTCAGGGAGCGATGGAAAAAGGCGATGGACAGGGCGCCGGTGAGGGCGAGGGCGCCCGAGGAGACGATGATGTCCCGGAAGATGATTCTGCGCCGTAAGCTTAGTGCCATGCATCAATCTCCTTGGTAGTACAGCACGCCCTTGAGGAAGCGCTGGGCCATACCTTCGGCATGGGGATAGGGATCGGTCAGGGGAGGACCGTAGATGTTCAGGTTTTGCTGCAGGACGGAGAGGACGGGAGCGTCCACCAGGAAGGCCCGGGAATTTTCCCCGCCCGACCGGTGAGAGACCAGGCCCCAGGAACCGGAACCGAAGGTCTGCAGGTGCAGGCTCCCCCCCTCCCAGGGGAAGGAAAGGACCGGTCCGTCGGGCCCGAGGGGAACCCTGCCCGAGTCCGCCGCAGCTCGCCATGAGGAGCGGAAGGGCCGAAGGAGTTCGGAGGAGCCGTCCTCGCCCAGCCCCACCGCCGCCATATCCGTTCCGGCGCCGGCCGACGGAGCTTGGCCCGGGATGAAGCGCCGCGTTCGGGAGGGGCCGACTATCAGCAGGCCCTTCGAGAAGCGCTGGGCCCGCCCGTCCGGGTGGGAGAAGGCGTCGCTCAGGGGAACGCCGTAGCCCTCCGGCCCGTTCGCGCCCCCCGCCCCCTCGCCTCTCCCGTAGGCATCCAGAAGCTCCCCCTCCACCAGGAAGATACGGTCCCCCGAGAGGTCCCCCATGGCGAGCACCAGGTTGGGGAGGCCCCAGGAGTTGGCCGCTCCGTCGGCGCGGCGCCAGTTCTGCACCGCCGTGGCGGGATCGGCGAGGGGCCAACGGTGCACCAGATCGGCGCCCAGGACCCCCGAAAGAGGAATTCCCCGGAGGAGAGCCTCCACGTAGGCGTCTCGGAACGCGCGGCTTAGGCGGCCCGCGGAAGGCTCGTCCAGGGCGGCGACGGGCTCGCCCCGCACCCTGCTGAGGGTCCCCACCCCGGGAGCAGCGGCTACGGATTCCGGCGTGCGGACCGGTTCAAAACGGACACGAGGGGCGGCCGCGGATGAGGGAAGACCCTGAACTCCCGGGACAAGCGCTTCCGGAAGAGCTTGTCCCGCGTCCGAGGCGCCGGAGGCTGTTTCTCCCGCCCTGGGGAGCGCAGTCCGGACGGCTCCGGGCGCGGCGACGCAGGAGAGGACAAACAGGCATGCAAAAGCGGGAACCCATTCGATCATCCTTCTTTTCATCATACCCATAGTGTACTATAGTGGGCGTAAGTCTACCATTCTTAATTTTGACAAGGACGCAATCATGGAAGAACTGTTCATCGGCTTCACCTCCCTCACCTGGGGCGGGGTGGTCATGATGCTGGTGGGACTCGCGCTGATCGCCCTGGCGATCAAGAAGGAGTATGAGCCCATGCTCCTGCTGCCCATCGGCTTCGGGACCATCCTGGTCAACCTGCCTCTGGCGGTGGTGTTCGAGCATGAGGGGGCTCCCGGCTTCCTCAAGCTCCTGTTCGACGCGGGCATCGCCACGGAACTCTTTCCGGTGCTCATCTTCATCGCCGTGGGGGCCATGTGCGACTTCGGCCCCATGTTCAAGAATCCGGTGATGATGTTCTTCGGCGCCGCCGCCCAGTTCGGCATCTTCGCCACGGTCCTCATCGCCGTCCTCTTGGGCTTCGACCTCAAGACGGCTGCGGCCATAGGCATAATCGGGGCGGCGGACGGTCCCACCTCCATCTTCGTGGCCACACGCTTCGCCAAAGAGTACCTCGGCCCCATCTCGGTGGCCGCCTACTCCTACATGGCACTGGTGCCCCTGATCCA
>CAYUPG010000016.1:22274-22803 GCA_964446515.1 uncultured Treponema sp. | reverse complement strand
GCAGGGGACCGGCGAGCTCGAGGGCGTCAACTCCGAGGAGCTGATCTACGAAGCCTACGCCCCCGGCGGCGTGGCCATCCTGATCGAGGTCCTGACGGACAACAAGAACCGCGCGGCCGCGGACGTCCGCAACATCCTCACCCGGGCGGGCGGGTCGCTGGCCACCTCCGGCGCCGTTAGCCGGCTCTTCAAGCGCCAGGGCATCGTCACCTTCGACGGCGAGAAGTACACCGAGGACCAGATCATGGAGGCTGCCCTGGAGGGCGGCGCCGAGGATGTGGCGTCCTCCGACGGCGTCATCGAGGTCACCACCGCTCCGGAAGACTTCGAGGCGGTCGTGAATGCCCTGAACGACAAGGGCTTCGAGTCCATGAGCGCCGAAGTGAGCATGGTTCCCGAAGCGGAGGTCGCCCTGGACAAGGACGGCACCGCCAAGGCCCTGAAGCTCATCGACAAGCTGGAAGAAAACGACGACGTGCAGAACGTCTACACCAACCTTGAAGTTCCCGAAGGGTACGAAGAGGAATAA
>CAYUPG010000016.1:13615-22264 GCA_964446515.1 uncultured Treponema sp. | reverse complement strand
CCCCTCGAACCAGGCGATGGAGAGAGCGCCCCTCGACGCATCATCGGCGTCGATCCCGGCCTCGCCTCCACCGGCTGGGGCATCGTGGAGTACCGCCGCGGCCGTCCGCGCTGCGTAGCCCACGGCTGCATCGAAACCCCCGCATCCCAGGCCCGCCCCGAGCGGCTCTACCGCATCTACTCCCGGTTCAAGCAGATTCTCGAAGAGTATTGTCCAACGGAAGCGGCGGTGGAAACCCTCTACTTCGCCAGGAACATCACCAGCGCCCTGCCCGTGGCGGAAGCCCGGGGCGTTCTCTGCATGGCCCTCGCCGAGCGGGGCCTGGCCGTGCGGGAGTTCACCCCCATGGCCATCAAGCAGGCGGTGGTGGGCCGCGGCGCCGCCGACAAGGCCCAGGTGCAGGAGCTGGTCCGCCTCATCCTGGGCCTGGAATCGATACCCAAGCCCGACCACGCCGCGGACGCCCTGGCGGCGGCGGTCTGCGCCGCCCAGACCGCCGTCCTTGCGCCGGAGGGCGGGTCCGGGCTATAGTCGATCCATGTTCAACAGCATCCGGGGAACCGTAACCGAAAAGCTTTCCGAGACCCTGCGCATCCTCACGGGAGGCATCGAGTGGGACATCTCCGTGCCCGCCACGGACCTGCCGCGCCTGGGACTTCCGGGGAGCGAGGCGGTCGTCTACGTGTGGCTCTACCACCGGGAGGACCAGATGCGCCTGTTCGGCTTCGCCGACGAAACGCGGCGGGCCACCTTCCACGAGCTCATGAAGGTGGAGGGCATAGGCCCCCGGCAGGCCCTAAAGATCATGGGGGGCATAGGGCAGGAGGAGCTGGAGCGGGCCCTGGATGCGGAGGACCTGGCGCGCCTTGAGGCGGTGCCGGGCTTGGGCAAGAAGACCGCCCAGAAGATGATCCTGGCCCTCAAGGGCAAGCTGGCCCATGACCGCGGTCCGGCCGCAGCGGCGCTGCCGGAGGCCCACCAGGAGCTGGTGGACGCCCTGGCGGGGATGGGCTACGACCGCAAAGCCGCGGCGGAGGCGGTGGCCAAGGCGGACGCCGCCCTGGGGGCTCCGGGAGCCGCCGGGGCTCCCGCCGGAGCGGACCGGGAGAAGCTCATCTTCAAGCAGGCCATACTCTCCCTGAGCGGCATGTAGGGGTAGGGCATGGCGAAAAAGAAAAGCGAAGGCGGGGCGCTGCTGCACCCCGAAACGGCCTCCGAAGAGGACCTGCGGGACGGAAGCCTGCGGCCCCGGAGCCTCAAGGAATTCCTGGGCCAGGCGGCCATGAAGGAGAACCTGTCGGTCTTCATCTCCGCCGCCAAGGAGCGGGAAGAGAGCCTGGACCACCTCTTTTTGATAGGCCCCCCGGGACTGGGAAAGACCACCCTGGCCCAGGTGGTGGCCAACGAGCTGGGTACGGACTTCAAGGTCACCTCCGCCCCGGCCCTGGACAAGCCCAAGGATCTGGCGGGCATACTCACCACCGTCACCGCCGGCACGGTCTTCTTCATCGACGAGATACACCGACTCAAGCCCACCATAGAGGAGATGCTCTACATCGCCATGGAGGACTACGAGCTGGACTGGATCATAGGACAAGGGCCCAGCGCCCGGACCATACGCATTCCCATACCGCCTTTCACGTTGGTGGGGGCTACCACCAAGGCGGGCATGGTTTCCAGTCCCCTCATCAGCCGCTTCGGCATCACCTGCCGCTTCTCCTTCTACGAGCAGGGGGACATGGAGGCCATAGTCCGCCGCTCCGCCGGGATACTCCAGGCGGACATAGACGCCGACGCGGCGGCCCTCATCGCCGCCTCCGCCCGGGGCACGCCCCGGGTGGTCAACCGGCTCTTGCGCCGCATGCGGGACTTCGCCCAGGTCCTGGGTTCCGGGCGCATCACCCGGAAGGTCGTGGAGGAGGGTCTCGCCCGGTTGGAGATAGACCGCCTGGGCCTTGAGAAGTACGACCGGGAGATACTCAAGATCATCATTCAGCGCTACAACGGGGGGCCCGTGGGAGCCGAGACCCTGGCCATCTCCGTGGGCGAGGCGGTGGACACCCTGGAGGACTACTACGAGCCCTACCTCATCCAGGCGGGGCTGCTCCAGCGCACGAGCCGTGGCCGCATGGTAACCGCCCTGGCCTACGAGCATCTCAACTTGGAACGGAAGGCTAATGGAAACGACGGACTTCTCTTTTGAGCTCCCCGAGGAGCTCATAGCCCAGCACCCCCCCGCCGAGCGGGGCAAGAGCCGCCTCATGGTCCTCTCCCGCGCGGAGCGCCGCAGGGAGCACCGCATGGCGGCGGACCTGCCGGAACTGCTGGAGCCGGGCTCCCTTCTGGTTTTCAACGATTCCCGAGTCCGCAAGGCCCGCCTCTTCGGCGTTTCGGACGCGACGGGGGGCGAGGCGGAGTTTCTGCTCCTGGAGAAGCTCGGGCCCTGCCGCTGGCGCACCATGGCCAAGCGGGCCAAGCGGCGCCGTGCCGGCAGCCGCTACCGCTTCGGTCTCGAAGGAGCGGAGGGCGTCTCGGCGGAGATAGACGGGGAGGAGGGGGAATTCCGCTTCCTCCGCTTCGACTGGGACATCGACGACCTTTGGCTGGACCGCCACGGCCACGTGCCTCTTCCGCCCTACATCAAGCGCTCCGACGGGGCGGAGGACGACGAGCGCTACCAGACGGTGTACGCCCGGAACACCGGCTCCGCCGCCGCCCCCACCGCGGGGCTCCACTTCACCGAGGAGCTCCTGGGCCGCCTGGACGAGCGGGGCATAGAGCGTACCTTCGTCACCCTCCACGTGGGGCTGGGCACCTTCCTGCCCGTACGGGTCCGCAGGCTCGAGGATCATGCGATGCACGAGGAGTCCTACTTCGTGTCCGAGGAAACCGCCGCCGCGGTGGAGCGGGCCAAGGCGGAGGGCCGCCCCGTGGTGGCCGTGGGCACCACCAGCGTGCGCACCCTGGAATCCGCCTGGCGCGACGGGAGCCTTGCGCGAGGGGAGGGGCGGACCTCCATCTTCATCTACCCGGGGTATCGCTTCGCGGTGGTGGACCGGCTGTTCACCAACTTCCACACCCCCGAATCCACCCTGCTCATGCTGGTCTCAGCCTTCGCGGGTCGGGACTTCATCCTGGAAAGCTACCGGGAAGCCGTCGCGGAGGGCTACCGCTTCTTCTCCTACGGGGATGCAATGTACATCCGTTAGGATGTACACATTCAATAGGTGTTCTCGTCCATGGCCTGGAACTTGGCCCGCACCTCATCCAATAGGCGCAGTTCCCGGACTATGGTCTTTTCGTAGTTCAGATTTCCCTCTGCTATCCTGCCCGCCTCGTCTTCCCAGAACTGCACCCGCTCCAGGTTGATGAAGCGGAAGCGGCGGTCGTTCGCCTTCTCCGCCCAGGATTTGGCCTCCTCCCAATAGTACAGGGCCGTGCGGAAGCAGGTCTCCGCCGTCTCAAAGCTTTCCAGGTTCTGCTCCTTCCAGGGGGCGTTGTAGAAGTAGGCGTTCCGCTTGTTCCACTTGTTTCCCAAAAAGAGGTACTGCTCGATGAGCTTGAGGTTCACGTGCATGTTGAAGAGGTAGCGGTATTTTTCCCATTGGGTCTGGTTCTCTATCAGGGCCAGGGCGTAGAGGGGATTGGCGAAGTCCGCCTTCATGGCCTGCTCCAGCCAATAGATGTTCTCCATGGTGTCGTCGGGATACTGGATGTAGTGAAGGTGGTAGAGCTTGTAGTACTGCTCCTTGTATTGGACGTAGTAGGCCGGCGCGCCGGGGGCGATGAGGGCGACGAGTACGAGCAGGATGGCCGCGGGCCGGATGAACCCGGCGATGAACGCTTGGAGCTTCACCCTCCCAGTATCGGCAGTTTCTCTAGGGCGCTCCACACCTGTTCGGCCACTTCTTCTATGGAGGCGGAAGCGTTTATGCGCACCAGCCGGCTCCCGCCCTCCGCCGCGTAGCGGGGCAGGATCGCGGCGTAGCGGTCGTGGACTTTGGCCTGGAAATCCGGCCGCTCGTAGTGATCCCTGATTTCCCGTTTTCCGTAGCGCTGGGCTGCGGTCTCCACGTCTATGTCGAAAAAAAGGATCAGCTCGGGGTAGGGAAAGCGGCCGTTGAGCTCCTCGGGGAGTCCCGCGGGGCTGTCCAGGCCCTGGTAGACCAGGGACGAGGGGACGAAGCGGTCGCATACCACGAGCCGGCCCGCTTCGCAGAGTTCGACGATGCCCCCCGGGCCGTAGAGGTGCTGTCCCCGGTCGGCGGCAAAGAGGCGCGCCACGGTCTCCGGACACAGGGGCGTGTCGCCCCGGAGGGCAGAGCGGATGAGCCTGCCTATGGGGCCGTCGGTGGGCTCGCAGGTGAAGCAGGCGGAGATGTCCGCGGCGGCCGCCTTTCCCTTGAGGATTCCCAACTGGGTGGAGGTTCCGGTACCGTCTCCGCCTTCGAAGACCACGAAATTCCGTAGGATCATACCGCGGCGTTATAGCATGCAGATTAGGTGATTGTATAGCATTAGGCGGTCTTTCGTGGTACCTTGTACGGGAGTGTCGGTACCTGCACGGAAGGAAGGGGCGCCGTCGTCAAAGCGGCGGCGGCGCCTCCTGCGCATCAGTTTGGAACTCCTCGCCTTCGCGGTCCTGGTCTTCGGGGTCAATCTTGTGGTGCGTCCCCTCAAATCGGCCCTGGACCGCAGGATGGAGGCCCTGCGGGACCGGGGCTTGGCCGTCCTCGAGACCGCCCTCGGTCGACGGGTGGAGTACCGCTACCTTGGCCCGTCGATATTCGGCTTCCTTGACATACGGGACCTGCGCATCGTCGGTGCGGACGGCGAAACCGTCGCTTCAACCTCCCGCCTTCGGGTGGGTTACTCCCTGGGCGACTTGCTGTCCGGCGATACTCCGGGGGCGCTCCGCTCCCTGCGCTTCGACGGCCTGCGCATTACGGCGAAGGCGGGCCGGGACGAAGATATTCTGGCCCGCTTCTCCCGCCCCGCCGGAGGGGCGGAACGGGGCGGGACGAACGCATTTTCCGATCACGCCCTTCCCCCGAACCTGGAGCTGCGCATCCGCGACGGGGATCTGCGCTTCGAGGACGGTTCCCGTTTTCTTGCCCTCTCCGTTTCCGGCCTCGATGCGGGGTTCCGGGAGGGGGTGCTGTCCTTTTCGCTCTCCGCTTCCTTCTCCTACGGGGGCTGGGCCGCCGCTCCCGAGGGATTCCGCTCGGCGGCCCTCTCCGCCCGGCTTTCCGGATCCTACGATACGGCGGCATCCGGCGGCGAATTCCTTCTCTCGGTGTCCAGGCTCAATTCCGAGCGGCTGTCCCTCAAGGCCCTGACCCTTCAGGCATCCCTGGACGGTGCGGGGATCGAGGTGCGCAAAACCAAGGATAGGGCACCCTACGACCTCGTCCTGCGCTACGATGCTCCCCTGGGACAGTGGTCGGGAGAGCTTAAGGCCGAGGGCTTCGCGCCCCGCAGCATCGTCACCCTCGAGGGGCCGTGGGCAGCCTACGGCTCGTGGCTGGAGCCTGCCTTCTCCGGCACCGCGTCAGGCTCCTATCGGCCGGGGGAGGCGCCGTCGTACCGTGCGGAGCTCCGCGTCGAACTTCCCCGGAGTTTCCCCCTCGGCCGGGGCGCCGCGGAGGCAAGGTTCCGTGGCCGGGGCGATCGCCTGTCCGTGGAGAAGCTCTCCTATGCAGGAGGCATGGGCTCCGCCGCCTTTTCAGGGGAGCTCGCTCTCCGTTCCCTGGGCGTGGACGGTCATCTGAGCCTGCGGGAGCTCAGGACTCCCGCAGGCGGCGCGCTCAGGGGTGAATTCGATATCGCGAGCGAGGGGGCGGAATACATCGTTTTCGGCGAGGACGTGGGCATAGGCGAGGTTTCGCTTTCCGCCTTGGATGCCCGCCTGCTTCCTTCCGCCGATGCGATAGGTTTCTCGCTCTCCGCCCTGCGCTTTGCGGACCTGGAGTCATACGAGGATGTGCGCCTGTCCAGGATCGACGCCGAGGGTTCCTTCACCTTTCCCGATAGGCTTCTCCAGGCCTCGATTGCCCTGGAAGCCCTCTCCGCCGCAGATGCCCTGGCCTTTGCCCGCCCCTTCGCCGCCCTGCCGTCCGGCGCACCTTGGATGGAGGGTGCCCTGGAGAAGGTCTTCATAACCACGGAACTGTTCGTGACCACCGATTTCGTCAACCTCTCGGTGAACGCACCCCGCCTCGTTGCCGCCTACCGGGGGAAGGCGGAGTACTTTTTGGTCGCCTCCCTTTCCGGGACGGACAAGAGGGTGGAACTGCAGGACGGCAGGATGCTCTGGTCCGCGGGCAGTCTGGATCTCTCGGCCTACATGGACTATTCCGATACGGCCGATCTTGCCTTCGGCATGCGGGCGTCGTACCAGGATATACCCTATTATTTCGACGGCATGTATCTCGACGGCCGGTCCTTCAGCCTCCAGGGTTCCTACGGTCTTTCCGCCAATTTCAGCCGGGGCGAGGATGGGGGCATCTCGGGCTTCCTGGTGTCCGAGGGGCTTCCCGTCCCCATGCCGGGGGGGCGAGCCTATATCGGGACTTCGGCATCCTACCGCTGGAATTCCCCCTCTTCCTGGTCCCTCTCCCTCGATAGGCTCGACTTGGACGACCTGGCCCTGCCGACCACCCCTTCCGCGCGGATACGCATGCAGGGATCGGCGACGGAGTCGGGGGCGACGCTTACCCGGCTGAGCTACGACGACGGCAGGGGAATCCTCTCAGGCCGCGCCTCCGTCGCGTGGTCGGAGGGCTATAGGGAGCCCTCGGTGGTCCTCCGCCTGGCCGATCCGTCGGGGGTGGAGCGCTACGAGGCGGAGGGGAGGCTGGTGTCGGAGGGGGCGGAGCTGCGCCTCTACGTCGCCCGCGCCCAGGCCGCCCGCTTCTTCAAGAACTCCCGCAGCGCTCAGGCGACCGGGGAGCTTCGGCTCGTCCTGGCCTCGGCGGACTCCTATACTGCGGACTGGCGCCTGTCCAGGCTGCAGGCTCGCCTGGGGGATACGGAGCTGATTGTGGCCGCCTCCGGTTCCGTCGAGCCCAGGGAATTGCGCCTGGAGGATCTGCGTCTTTCCTTCGGTGCCCTCCAGCTGGAAGTTCCCGCTGCTTCCGTCGACCTGGACTCCTCCACCGCCGCCGCTTCCGGCCGCCTGCGCGGGACCGCCCTGAGCCGGGACACGGAAATGGAGATGACGGCGTCGGCGGAATTCGCGCCCATGGCGTCCTGGAGCGGCGTCGCCGGAGCCCTTTCCGCCTTCAACGGCATCTTGCAGGTCTCCAGCCTCCGGATGGATGATTGGCGGCTCGCAGAACCCTTCGAACTCAGGCTGTCCAAGGATGCCGAATTTCTTTCCGTCTCCGGAGGGCCCCGTGATGCCCTGCGCCTCCGCCGGGGCGCCGACGGAGCGTTCTATGCTGCCCTTTCCAACCCCTCTCCCATTCGGGGCTCCCTCACCGGGACGCTGGCGGGCGGCGTTCTGGATGCGAAATCGGAGAACCTCTACCTGGACATGCCGGCCCTCTGGTCCCTCCTTCCGCAGGCCCTCAGGGACGAAGTGTCCTTCACCGGCGGCTTCGCCGAGGCTTCCGTCCGCGTCTCCGGTCCCCTGGGGGATCCGGAGTTTTTCGGAAGCGCCCGGGGCTCCGGCATCAGAATCAGGGTTCCAAAATGGGTGGGAGCGGACATTGAGCCGGCGGGCGTCGTTATGACCCTGGAGGGAAACCGGATGTCCTTCGCGCCCCTCCCGGTGCGGGTCGGCGCAGGAAAGGGTACCGCCTCCGGCAGCTTCGTCTTTGAACGGTGGATTCCCTCCACGGTGAATCTGGATATCTCCATCGCCCCCGATCAATCCATCCCCTTCCTCACGGACCTCTTCGGCGTCCGCACCGTCGGTTCCGTCTACGGCGTATTGAACATCGCGGTGGACGAGCGGGGCTTCGGCATACGCGGCAGGCTTGTCCCCCACAATACCCTCATAACCCTGGATACCCGCTCCATGGCAGCCCAGCAGGCCCGCGGCGGCGCATCCGGCTCTTCCCGGGGCCTCCTGGTCGACCTGAGCCTCACCACCGGCCGCCGTGTCGAGTTCGCCTGGCCCGGGGACGATTTCCCCATAGTCCGGGGCTACGCGGATGTGGGAACGGGCTTCACCGTTCAGGCGGACGGCGCCGCCGGCCGCTTCTCCATGATCGGGGACGTGCGGCTGCGGGGCGGCGAGGTGTTCTATTTCCAGCGCAGCTTCTACATACGGGAAGGGGTGCTCCGTTTCCAGGAGAATGAGGTCGGTTTCGATCCCAGGGTGGCGCTGCGGGCGGAGCTCCGGGATCGTACGGACGAGGGGCCGGTAACCGTGGCCCTGGTGGTGGACGAGGCTCCCCTGACCCGATTTACCCCCCGGCTGGAGTCCGACCCGCCCCTCTCACAATACGAGATCATCTCCTTGCTGGGACAGAACCTCTCGAGCGTCGATCCTGCGGCCGGAGGAGACCGCTTCCAGGTCGGCGGCCGGCTCGGTATAACAATAGCCGATCTCTGTCTCCTGGGCGCGGATAGACTCCCATTCGTCTGCGCTAAGCTTCTCTAGTGAGGTCGGGAACAGGATGTTTTCCTCTTTGTAGAACA
>CAYUPG010000016.1:0-13605 GCA_964446515.1 uncultured Treponema sp. | reverse complement strand
GCGGCCGGAGGAGACCGCTTCCAGGATGCCCTGCTGACGGCCTCCTCGGACGTGCTCGCCCAGTTCAACGTAATCCGGGTCTTCGAGCGGAACGTGCGGGATGCTCTGGGCTTGGACATGTTCTCGGTCCGAACCCAGGTGCTGCAGAACGCGGTGCTCCAGGCCACGGGGCTTCGTTCCGACCCGGTTGACAGGATCGGCGGCCTGGGTAACTATTTCGACAACACGACTGTTTTCTTTGGAAAGTACCTCGGTTCGGATCTGTTTCTGCAGTCCATGTTGTCCCTGCGGTACGACGAATACAAATCCTATGAGCTCTTTGGAGGTTTGACCCTAGAACCGGATATCGGAGTGGAGATGAAGACCCCCTTGTTCACCCTGCGGTGGAATTTCGTGCCCACCGTCGGCAATTCGGAGAAGCTGTTCATCGACGACCATTCATTCACCCTATCGTGGAAGTGGTCCTTTTAAGTTTTTCAAGGAGAGTGCATGCGCGTACGTAGCGTCGTCGTTTTGTTGTTGTGTATAGCCGCCGGGGCCTTCGCCCAGCAGCCGGCGGATTGGTATATGGGCAAGCCCATCAAGAATATCGCCTTCGAAGGCTTGAAGCACGTGAAGTCCTCGGAGCTCGACGGAGTCGTGGAGCCCTACATAGGGCGCATCTTCGACGACAACCTTTTCTGGGAGCTCCAGGGACGCATCTACGCTCTGGAGTACTTCGACGTGGTGTCCCCCAGCGCCGTGCCCGCCGATCAGGCCGGTTCCGCGGTCATCATCAAATTCCAGGTGACCGAGAAGCCCGTGGTTTCCCGCATCAGTTTCGAGGGGAACAGCGGTCTGCGCAAGAACGAACTTTTGGACGTGGTGACCATCAAGGTCGACGATGTGGTCAACCAGCTGAAACTCCGCGCGGACGAGCAGGCCATTCGCGACAAGTATCTTGAGAAGGGCTTTCCGGACGTCCGGGTCCGCTCGGAGCAGCGGACCCGGAGCGACAATTCCATAGACCTCACCTTCGTGGTCGACGAGGGGGAAAAAATTTCAGTGGAGGCGGTCCGCTTCGAGGGCAACAACGCCTTCTCCGAGCGTTCCCTGCGGGGCGTCCTGACGCTGAAGACGCGGACCCTGCTCAACGACGGGGCCTTCCAGGAGGCCAAGCTTCTGGCCGACCGCGATGCCGTCACCCAGTACTACCGCGACCGCGGCTACATCGACGCGGCGGTCACCGACGTGGCGCGGGAGCTCCGCAAGGACGACCAGGGCCGCAACCTCATGACCTTGACCTTCAAGATAACAGAAGGCCGGACCTACACCTTCCAAGGCATCTCCTTCGAAGGGAACCAGATATTCTCCACCGAGCAGCTGTCGGCCCTGGTGTTCTCAAAACCCGGCCAGGTGGTCAACGCGCGCAGGGTGGAGGCGGACCTTCAGCGGGTGGCGGACCTCTACTACGAGAACGGGTACATCTTCAATACGATCAACCGCATCGAGCGGCGCAACGAGGAAGACGGCACCATCGCCTATACCATCTCCATCGTCGAGCGGTCCCGGGCGCACATCGAGAACATCTTTATACGGGGAAACAAGAAGACAAAAGAATCCGTTATCCTTCGGGAGATACCCCTTGAACCGGGGGACGTATTCTCCAAGACCAAGGTCCTGGACGGCCTGCGGAACCTCTACAACCTGCAGTACTTCTCCATGGTGACTCCCGATACGCCCCAGGGCAGCGCGGACAGCCTCATGAACCTGGTGTTCAACGTGGAGGAGCAGCCCACGGCGGACATACAGTTCGGCCTCACCTTCTCCGGCTCCTCGGACCCGGACGCCTTCCCCATCTCGGGCCTCATCAAATGGAACGACAGGAATTTCCTGGGCAGGGGCAACGCCTTCGGCCTGGAGCTGAACGGGTCCCCGGACACCCAGAGCTTCTCGGCCCAGTACACCCAGCGCTGGCTCTTCGGTCTTCCTTTGTCGGGGGGCTTCGACTTCACCCTCAGCCATACCCAGCGCAAGGCCACCATGGACAACGTGGCGCCCTTCTTCGTCGGGGACGAGAGCTACGCCTACCCCGACGGCTTCGAATCCTACGCCGACTACATAGCCTCCAACAAGTCTCCGGGCGGCGAATACCTGATGACCTACGACCAGTGGAGAGTGTCCGTCGGATTCTCGACCGGATACCGCTTCACCACGCCCTACGGCAATCTGGGCCTCGGGGGCGGCGTGCGCACCGGCTTGGTCATGAACTCCTACGACGACACCCTGTACCGCGCCTTCGATCCGACCCTGCGGGACGGCAACAACTCCTGGACCCCCGCCAACTCCCTGTGGACCAGTCTGTCCTTGGACCAGCGGGACGTCTACTACGATCCCTCCCGGGGCTACTACGGCATCCAGCGCGTCGGCTTCTTCGGCATCCTGCCCATAGAGCGGGAGCACTACCTCAAGTCGGACACGAAGGCGGAGTATTTCCACACCCTGTTCAACGTGCCCCTGACCGACGCGTTCAGCCTCAAGGCAGTCTTCGGCATCCACTCGGGCCTTTCCCTCATCTATCCCCAGTGGGGCTATGACCAGCCCATGATCGAGGACGCCAACAAGCTGGCGGTGGACGGCATGTTCGTCGGCCGCGGCTGGTACGGCGAGCGGCTGAACCGCGGCTTGGCCATGTGGGAGAACTGGGCTGAGATACGCACCCCCCTGGCTCCCGGCATCCTTGCGCTGGACTGGTTCATCGACGCCGCGGCGGTCAAGGAGACTCCCGCAGCCTTCTTCAACGACCTTTCCATCGAAGATTTCCGGTTCAGCCTCGGCGCCGGACTCAGGTTCACCATACCCCAGTTCCCCTTCCGCTTCAGCCTGGCCAAGCGCTTCCAGGTGGTGGACGGCAAGGTGGAATGGATACGGGGCAGCGTGGGCAGTTGGGGCATGGACTTCGTGATCTCCTTTGCCCTGTCCACATATTGATGAGGAGGCAGAATGGCGACCAAGAGACTTGGCTTAGCGATAGCGATTTTCGTGCTGTGCCTTGCGGCGGCGGGAGCTCAGCAGCTCACCCGCTTCGCCGTGGTGGATCTGCCGCGGGTCTACACCACCTTCTTCCGGGATTCCAAGGCGGTGCGCGACTTTGAGGAGCGGAGCTCCCGCGTCCAGTCGGAGGTGGACCGCATGACCGCGGAAATCCAGTCCCTCCAGCGCAGCCGCCTGGAGGCGGAGGCGGCGGGGGAGCAGGACAGGATGCTCAGGCTGGAGAACGAGATCTACCGGAAGTCGGAATTCCTGAAAGAGTACTACCGGCTCAAGACCGCGGAATTGGAGGACCAGCGGAAAAAGTTGACCCAGTCCGGAACCTTTCTGCAGCAGGTCTACGACGAGATACGACTGGTTGCGGAGAGCGAGGGCTACAGCATGGTCCTAAACCTCAAGGAGAACGCGGGCATACTCTGGTATAGCCCCACGGTGGACATCACCGACAAGGTGATACAGAACCTGATGACCAAGGCGGGCCGCTAGCAGTCGCCCCCACGGGGGCGCATTCTACGGAAAAAAAGGGCCGTCCTTTTTGGACGGCCCCGGTCTTCAATCGGGTATCAGCTTTCCATCCTGCCGGCCTTTCAGTACCGAGTGCAGTCCTGCGAATTTCTTTCTGTTTTCTTCGGAGATATCCATAAGATTCTCGTGGGCCCTGAGCAGCATGTCCGCTCCGGGGGCCCTTGTTTTTTCCACCGGCTCCATATCCTTCGGGAAGGCGGGGCCCGCATCCCGTATGTCCACCAAGGCGGTGAGGCCGAGGCCGGCCAGAAGGTCCAGGGCGCCGGCCGAGGGCGCCACCAGCACCAGACGCTTGCCCGTGGATTTGAGGAGGCGCTTGTTGAAGCCCACCAGCAGACCCATGAAGGTCGAGTCCATGTAGTCGCAGGATGCGAGGTCCACGTACATGCCCGATACGGGGACGCCGCCGTCCAGTCGGGAGTAGACGCGTTCGCGCAGGTCCGCGCACAGGGCCGCGGTAATGTGGCCGAGGGCCCTCAGGAACAGGGTATTGTCGGACTCTTGGTAGTACAACGCTTCAGGCACGGCATGCTCCTATAACGGCTCAACGCCCATGTTGTACTTTAGTGGATACTCCCGTATAATGCAACTCCCATGGCCGAGTCGAGCCCTATGATGGAACAGTACCGGCGGATTAAGAGGGAGCACCGGGATGAGGTGCTCTTCTTCCGGCTGGGGGACTTCTACGAAATGTTCGCGGAGGACGCCCTGGAGGTCTCCTCCCTCCTCAGCCTCACCCTCACGAGCCGCAACGGGAGCCCCATGTGCGGGGTGCCCTACCACGCGGCCCGGGGCTACATAGCCCGCCTTCTTAAGCACGGGAAAAAGATCGCCATCTGCGAACAGATCGGCGAGGCCGGGGCCGGCAGGGGCCTCGTGGAGCGGAGGGTGGTGGAGGTGATCACCCCCGGCACCACCGTCGACGAGGAGTACCTCGATAAGGGCAGCGCCAATTACCTCGCCGCCCTCGCCGCGGACTCGGACCGCCTGTCCTTCGCGTTCATAGACCTTTCCGCCGGCGCCTTCAGGGCAACGGCCTTCGACTGCGACATGGAGCGCCTGCGCAGGGAGCTGGAGCGCCTGCGCCCCAGGGAACTCATACTTCAGGAATCCCTCCTCGAGACCTTCCCCGATCTGGCCGCCGCCGTGCTGGGGGAGGACGAGCTGGTGGTCAACCGCTGGGCGGACTGGCTCTTCGATAAGGAGCGGGGGCGGGAGCGGCTCGAGCGGCAGTTCGGGACCGCCAACCTCAAGGGCTTCGGCCTGGGGCCGGAGGCTGCGGAGATAGTCGCTTCCGGCGCCCTCCTGGACTACCTGGACCAGACTGCCGGGAGCCTCCTCCCCCACGTCCGCACCCTTTCGGTCTACGGGGAGGACGACTATGTCGGCATAGACGAGGCCTCCCAGCGGAACCTGGAGCTGGTGCGCAATCTCCGGGAGGGAGGGCAGCGCTATTCCCTGCTCGAGACCATGGACGAGACCCGCACCGCCATGGGCCGCCGCCTCCTCAAGTGGCGCATCCTCCATCCCCTGCGGGATGTATCGAAAATCCGGGGGCGCCTCGACCTGGTGTCCGCCCTCTACCGCGCCCAGGGTGTGCTGGCATCCCTGAGGGATGCCATGGCCAAGACCCCGGACCTTGAGCGCCTCTGCTCCCGGGTCGCCATGGACCGCGCCCACGGCAAGGACCTTGCTGCGGTGCAGACCGCCCTGTCCTCCTTCAGGCGCATCCTGGAGCTCTCGCGCGAGCTCGGCGGAGAGCCGGGCGGCGCCGGCGCGGCCGCTTCGCCGGAGGAGGGGGCCCCCCTCTCGGCGGAGGCCCTGGAGCGCCTCGAGGCTCTCCGGGAGCTGCTTGCCCGGGGTCTCTGCGACGAGCCCTCCATACTCCTCACCGAGGGAAAGCTCATCCGCCCCGGTTTCGACCCCGAGCTGGACGAGCTCATAAAGCTCCGCGACAACGGCAGGGGCCTTTTGGAGGCCTACCTTGCGGAGGAGCGGGAGGCTACCGGGATGGCGGGCCTCAAGATCAAGTATAACCGGCTCATCGGCTACTTCTTCGAGGTGTCGAAGGCCAACCTACCCCTGGTGCCGGCGCACTTCATCCGCCGACAGGGCATGGCCGGAGGGGAGCGCTTCACCACGGACCGCCTGGCGGCCCTGGAATCGGAGATCAACGGCGCCTCCGACCGGGTGGTGGAGCTTGAGCGCCGCCTCTTCCTGCGCCTGCGTGACGAGGCCAAGACCCTCATACCGGAGCTCCTGGCTGCCGCCCGGCGCATGGCCGAGCTGGACGTAGCCCAGTCCCTGGCCCGCTCGGCCACCGTGCGCGGCTGGGTGCGTCCCGAGGTGGACGGCTCCAAGGATCTCCGCATCCTTGAGGGCCGCCACCCGGTGGTGGAGGCTCACCTTCCCAGGGGGGAATTCGTTCCCAACGACCTTCTCTTGGAGGGGGAGGGCGTGGGCTTCGCCCTCATCACGGGCCCCAACATGGCAGGAAAGTCCACCTACCTGCGGCAGGCCGCGCTGATGACGGTCATGGCCCAGGCGGGCAGCTTCGTCCCCGCCCGGGAAGCGTCCATCGGCATCGTGGACCGCATCTTCTGCCGGGTGGGTGCCTCGGACAACCTCGCCCGGGGAGAATCAACCTTCCTGGTGGAGATGAACGAGACCGCCAACATACTCCATTCCGCCACGGACCGGAGCCTGGTGATCATGGACGAGGTGGGGCGGGGGACCGGCACCGCCGACGGCCTCTCCATAGCCTGGGCGGTCTGCGAGGAGCTGCTGGAGTCCCTGCGCTGCCGGACCCTCTTCGCAACCCACTACCACGAGCTCTCCCGCATACGCCACCGCCGCATGGCCAACCGCTCCATGGAGGTCCTGGAGCGGGACGGGGAGGTGGTCTTTCTGCGGAAGCTGCGGGAGGGGGCAACCCGGGAGTCATACGGGCTCCACGTCGCGCGCCTGGCAGGCCTCCCGGACCGCGTGGTGGACCGGGCGGAATTCATCATGGAGCGCCTGCGGGAGAGCGAGGCCGCCCTTCAGGCCGCCCTGCCCATGGCCGACCAGGAGGGCGGAGTTCCTTCCGCTTCTCCGGGGAACGACGGCGATCGGGGAGGCGGACCGCGGAACCCCGCACGGAACCCCGCAGCGTCCGGGGAGCGGAACCGGCACGGCGATAGGGTCCTGCGGGAGCTGCGCTCCCTGGACCCGGATAGGCTGACCCCCCTGGAGGCCCTTGCGCGCCTGCATGCCTGGACGTCCCTGCTGCGCTCGGATGCCGCCCCCGCCGCCTCGACGGGAGGCGCGGGGATCAGGCGGCCGGGAAGCGCGGGCCCCTCCCTCTTCGACTGACCATCGAAGCGGCCCGCCCGGCGGGCCCCTAGGAAGGGTATGCGCGGCCTATACCCTTGGGCGTCTTTCCTGCGGGAACTGGTGCTCCCCGCCCGGTGCGCCCTCTGCTCGGGCGCCCTGCTTTCCCCCGCGGAAGCCCATCGGGGCCTCTGCCGGCCCTGCGCCCGGGCCCTTCCCGTGGAGCCCGGGCCCCGCTGCCCCCGCTGCGGCCGCCCCCTCATATCCGAGCGGAACTGCTGCATGGAATGCCGAGTCCTCCAGCCGCCGCCCTACGACGGGGCGCTCGCCCTCTACCGCTATGGCGGTGCGGCGCGCACCCTCCTCTCATCCTACAAGTTCGGCCCCTGCCGCGCCGCCGGCCGCTTTCTCGCGGATCGGCTTCTGGAGGGGGCGGATTCACTCGTTTCCCAATACGGCAGGGTGGACGCCCTGGTGCCGGTCCCTCCGCGGCCCGGCAAGCTGCGCAGCCGCGGCTGGGACCAGGTGGAGTACCTCGCCCGCAGCATGGAAAGCCGCACGCCGGTGCCCGTCCGGCGCTGCCTGCGCAGGCTCGCCTCCCGCAGCCAGAAAGAGCTGAACCGGGCGGAGCGTTCGGTCAACCTCCGGGGCCGCATCCTCTGTACGGGCTGCCCCGGGGAACGGGTCGTGCTCTTCGACGACGTGGTCACCACGGGGGCCACCTTCCGCGCCTGCGCCGAGGCCCTGGCTTCGTCGGGCGTCCGTTCCGTGCTGGTTTTGGCCCTTTTCTACGATTAAAGCGCTTGCGCCGCGGTGTGTTGACAAATAGTTCCGCAACGGATACAGTACCACGACAGTCGAAGATCAATTAAAAAGGAGTCGTTCGAGCGACTCCTTTTTCATAGGTGGTGCCGTGGTATTCACTCCCAGGAAGGAAGATCCCCTCTACGATGCGCTGGAACCGGTGGTTGCCGGGCTCGGGATGTCCCTGGTTGAGTTGACCGTATCCCGGCACAAGGGGTCCGTCCAGGTCCGCGCCACGGTTTCCAAGAAGGGAATAGTCGGCGTGGCGGACTGCTCTCGGGTGCACCGCGCCGTGGTGCCCCGCCTTGAGCTCGCCTATCCGGATCAGGAGCTGTACGTGGAGATCGCGTCCCCGGGCATCGACCGGAACATCAAGGACGCATCTGAATTCTCGTTCTATATCGGCCGGGGCCTCCGCTGCTACCGGACCGATATTTCCGATTGGACCGCAGGCGTTTTGGAGCGGGCGGACGATCGAGGCATACTCCTTCGAGGGAAGGATGGAAGCGTGGAATTGTCATACGAAATGATTGCAAAAGCGAAATTAGATTATTCGCAGGAGGTTGAAGACTGATGGCATCGGATATGTCCGAAGCGATCCGCCAGCTTGTTCAGGATCGTGGTATATCGGAGGAGCTCGTCCTCAAGACCATCGAGAACACCCTCCTGGCGGCCTATAAGCGCCGATACGGCAATGCGGAGAACGCGATCGTCCGGTTCAGCGACGACAACAGGGAAGTGGCGATCTTCGCGCAGAAGAAGATAGTCGACGGGGTCTATGATCCGGTCTGCGAGATAGACCTTGAGGAAGCCCGGGAGCTGGATCCGGAGGCGGAGATCGGCGACGAGCTGCTGATCGAGGTGGATCCCAAGGAGTTCGACCGGATCTCCGTGCAGAGCGCCAAGCAGACCGCCCACCAGTCCATCCGGGAGATCCAGAAGGACAGCCTGTACTCCGAGTACAAGGACAAGGTCGGCGAGATCATCATCGGCTATTATCAGCGGGAGCGCAACGGCACCATCTACGTGGATCTGGGCAAGGTGGAGGGCATACTTCCCCGGAAATACCAGTCCCCCCGGGAGGTGTACCACGTCAACGACCGCATCAAGGCCCTCATCACGGAGGTCAACAAGACCCCCGCGGGTCTGCAGATAGTCCTGTCCCGCACCCACACGGATTTCGTCCGGGCCATCTTCGAGCTCGAAGTGCCCGAGGTCTACGACAAGACCGTGGAGATACACAAGATCGTCCGCGAGGCCGGATACCGGACCAAGCTGGCGGTGTACTCCAATCGGGAGGACGTGGATCCCGTGGGCGCCTGCGTGGGCCTCAAGGGCGTGCGCATACAGTCCATAATCCGCGAGCTGGAAGGGGAAAAGATCGATATCCTCAAGTACGATCCCGACCCCCGGCGCTTCATAAAGAACGCCCTCTCCCCCGCGGAGGTCAGGGATGTGGTCATCCTCGACGAGGCCAAGCGCCAGGCCCTGGCGGTGGTTGCGGATTCCCAGCTCTCCCTGGCAATCGGCAAGCAGGGGCTCAACGTGCGCCTTGCGAACCGGCTGGTGGACTGGAACATCGACGTCAAGACCGATGCCCAGTACGCGGAGATGGATATAGCCTCCGAATCCCGACGCGCCGTTTCCCAGCTCTTCGGCGACGCAGACGAGTACGAGGAGGAGATCACCCGCATCTCCGAGCTTCCCGGCGTGGACGCCGCCCTTGCCCAGGCCCTCCTGGACAACGGCGTGGACTTCATCGAAGATTATCTCGCCCTGTCGGATGAGGACCTGGCCAAGCTCCAGGGCATCGATCAGGCGAGTTTGGATGCCCTCCGCACGCTCATAGAAGAAAATGTGGAGATCATCGAAGAAGAGTATCAGGAAGAGGATGGATCCGGAACCGATGGATCCGGCGCCATGGATTCGGAGAACTCCGAAGAGGCCGGCGCGGCGGATGCCCAAGGCGAAGCCGTGGACGCGGATGCCTCGGCGGATGCCGCGGCAGATGCCGCGGCAGATGCCGAGGTCGAAGAGTACGAATGCCCCGAATGCGGCGCCAAGATCACGGTCGATATGACCATTTGTCCGAGTTGCGGTATAGGCTTGAGCTTCGAATACGAAGACGAAGAGTAAAGGTGGAACATGGCTGAGGAATTCGATACTACGCAGAAACCCAAGGTGGAGCTCATAAAGCACGCCAAGACCGCAGCGGAGGCGCCGGAACAGACGTCCGCCCCTTCCGCCGGGGATCACGGGGAACGCCGCAAGGTGGTGGTCGTTAAGAAGAAGGCCCCCCCCGCGCCGCCTGCCGGCGCGAGCCCCGCCGCTCCGCCGGTTAAGAAACCTCAGCCCAAGGTCGTGGCCGTCCCGGTCGCGGCCGAGCCTCCCGCGAAGGAGGCTGAAAAGCCTGTTCCCAAGGAAGAGTCCGCGCCCGCACAGCGGGATACAGAAGCGGCCGGCGGGGCGCCGGAAACGGCCCGTCCCGAGAGCCCTGCGGCGGAAGCTCCCAAGGGCGATGCGGCCCGTCCCGCCGAGCCTGGGCGCAGCATGCCCCCTGCGGCTGCTCAGCGGCCCGCTGCCGCCGCAGGCCGCGTGGGAGGCCGCCCGGTGGGTCCCCAGGCCGGCGGACCCGGAGCCGGTAGAAGCGGTCCGAATGGTTCTCCCTTCCCCCAACGCCCCGCAGCCGCTGCAGGGCGGGTCGGAGGGCGGCCGGTGGGCGGATTCCGTCCCGGCGGTCCCCAGGGCGGCTACAACGGGCCGCCCCAGGGCGGCTACAACGGGCCGCCCCAGGGCGGTTACAACGGGCCGCCCCAGGGTGGCTACAACGGGCCGCCCCAGGGCGGCTACGGTCCCCGTCCCGGGGGCCCGCCCAGACCCGGCTTCGGTCCTCGGCCCGGCGGTCCGGGCGGCCCCGGCAGACCCGGCTTCGGTCCTCGGCCCGGCGGTCCGGGCAGGCCCGGCGGTCCCGGCCGTCCCGGCGGTCCCGGAAGCACGGCTCCCTCCATCACCGACGGCAAGGGACCGGTAAAGAAGGCCTTCAAGGCCAAGAAGCCGGTCTACCAGCGCAAGGACCAGGAGATGGAGGAGAAGCTCCTCCAGACCAAGAAGAAGACTACCCGGATGGCGAATCCGGTTCCCAAGTCTATAGATATCATGGAAGTGATATCCGTCTCGGAATTGGCCCGGAAGATGAACCTCAAGGCCTCCGACCTCATCGCCAAGCTCATGGCTATGGGCATGATGGTTACCATCAACCAGCAGATCGACGCGGAGACCGCCACCATCCTGGCATCCGAGTTCGGCTGCGAGGTGAAGATAGTCAGCCTCTACGACGAGACGGTTATCGAGACCGAGGCGGACGGGGATACGGAGCTCAGCCACCGGGCCCCGGTGGTTACCATCATGGGTCACGTCGACCACGGAAAGACCAAGCTTCTGGACGCGATCCGGAGCGCCGACGTCGCCTCCGGAGAATTCGGCGGCATTACCCAGCATATCGGCGCCTACATGGTGGAGACCCCCAACGGGGCCATCACCTTCCTTGATACTCCCGGCCACGAGGCCTTTACCCGCATGCGCGCCCGGGGCGCCCAGGTGACGGACATCGTCGTTCTGGTGGTTGCCGCGGACGACGGGGTCATGCCCCAAACCTTGGAGGCCATAAACCACGCCAAAGAAGCGAAGGTTCCCATAATCGTCGCGGTGAACAAGATAGACAAGCCCGACGCCAATCCGGACAAGGTCAAGAACAAGCTCTCCGAGCTGGGGCTGATGCCGGAAGATTGGGGCGGAACCACCATGTTCGTGGAGATATCCGCCCTCAAGAAGCTCGGCATCGATAAGCTCATCGACGCCATCCTGCTGCAGGCGGAGATCCTCGAGCTCACGGCCAACTACGATTGCCGGGCGGAAGGAAAGGTCCTGGAGTCCCGGATCGACCACGGCCGGGGCGTCGTCTCCACGGTCATCGTGGAGCGGGGCACCCTGCGCATCGGCGATTCCTTCGTAGCGGGCGTCTGGCCCGGCAAGGTCCGCGCCCTGTTCAACGACAAGGGCGACAAGATCGAAGAGGCCGTGCCGTCCATGCCCGTCGAAGTCCTCGGTTTCGAGGGCATACCCAACGCGGGGGATCCCCTGCAGGTGGTGGAGGACGAGCGGACCGCCCGCGGCATATCCGGCAAGCGGCAGGAGCTCAAGCGCTTCGAGAACGCCAAGAGCGTCAAGAAGATCACCCTGGACAACCTGTACGACACCATCAACGATGGGGATATCCAGGAGCTCAAGGTCATCATCAAGGGCGACGTGCAGGGCTCCGTGGAAGCGGTGCGCTCCAGCCTTGAAAAGCTGTCCACCAAGGAAGTCCGGCTCAACGTCATCCAGGCTCTGCCCGGCGCCATCAACGAGGGCGACGTGGATCTGGCTGCGGCCTCCAACGCCATCATCATCGGCTTCAATGTGCGCCCCACCGCCCAGGCAAAGGCCCTGGCGGACCAGGAGAAGGTGGATATCCGGAAATACAACGTCATCTACAAGGCCGTGGAAGAGATCCAGCAGGCCATGGAGGGGATGCTCAAGCCGGATACGAAGGAAGAGACCATCGGCACCGTGGAGGTGCGGGATACTTTCAAGGTGCCCAAGGTCGGCACCATCGCCGGCTGTTACGTCCTCACCGGAACGGTCAAGCGGAGCGCCAGCGTCAACGTCATCAGGGACGGCATCGTGCTCCACACGGGAAAGCTCGCCTCCCTCAAACGCTTCAAGGACGACGCTAAGGAAGTGGCCGCGGGCTACGAGTGCGGTATCGGCATCGACGGCTTCGACGATATCCAGGTGGGCGACCAGCTGGAAGTCTTCGAGATCGTGGAAGTCGCCCGCAAGCTGGGCTCTTAGGGGACGGTCCGGATGGGAGAGTACAGGCTTGAGCGGCTCGGCCGGCTCATGCAGGAAAAGATCGGCGCCCTCATCGTGGAGCGCAGGATCAAGGATCACCGGGTAGACCCCTTTCTGTCCGTCTCGCGGGTCACGGTCTCCCGGGATCTGTCCTATGCTGACGTGTACGTTTCCAGTTTTCAGGATGAGTCGGCGGTGGAGCGGGGAGTCCAGGGACTTCAGAGCGCCGCCGGCTTCATCCAATCCCAGCTCAATGCCCAGATGCACATACGCCAGACCCCCAAGCTCCGTTTCCATGCGGACGAGAGCCTGCGGGCGGGCTTCGATTTAGTCAAGAAGATCGAGGATCTGAGCGGTGAAGAGGGCCGGTGACGCGGACGGCATACTTCTGTTGCGGAAGGAGAGCGGCGCCACTTCCTTTGAAGCCCTTTCGTCGGTAAAGCGCGCCCTCGGCACCGGACGGGTGGGTCACACGGGGACCCTGGACAAGTTCGCCCGGGGCCTCCTGGTGGTCCTCGCCGGGCGCTCCACCAAGCTCGTGCCGTACTTCACCGGCTGCGACAAGACCTATGAGGGAACCATCCTCTTCGGCGCGGAAACGGATACCCTTGACCCCGAAGGTTCGGTTGTCGCCGAGGCGCCGCCCCCCTCCGGGGAGGTCCTTGAGGCCTGTCTCGATGCTTTTCGTGGAAATATCATGCAGGCGCCGCCGCTGTATTCCGCCGTCCACGTCGACGGCCGCCGGGCCCACGCGATCGCCAGGTCGGGCGGCGAGGCGGAGATGGCCCGCCGTCCCGTAACCATCCATGCCCTCGAACTGCTTTCCTACGACGGCTTGCGCGCGGATATTCGGGTGCGCTGCTCCAAGGGAACCTACATACGTTCCTTGGCCAGGGATATCGCCCTGGCCGCGAACTCCCGCGCCCACTTGATCGCCCTCAACCGGCTGCAGGTGGCATCTTTTTCCCTAGACGCCGCCGCGCGCATGAGCGACGACCTTTCCGCCGCCCTCAGGCCGGTGGAGCGCGGGGATTTCGAGGG
>CAYUPG010000015.1:12328-24014 GCA_964446515.1 uncultured Treponema sp. | reverse complement strand
GACGCCGGCATCGCCCATGGGGCCGCCGATGACGAAGCGGCCGGTGGGGTTGATGTAGTACTTGGTTTCCTTGTCCAGAAGGCCCGTGGGCTCCAGGATGGGGCGTACGATCTTGTCGATGATAGTTCCTTTGATCTCGTCATAGCCGATGCCGTCGTCGTGCTGGTGGGAGACCACCACCGCGTCGATGCGCACGGGCTTGTGCCCCTCGTACTGAATGCTCACCTGGCTCTTGGCGTCGGGCCTGAGCCAGGACACGGCCTTGGACTTCCGCAGCTCCGTGGCCAGGTCGAGGATCTTATGGGCCAAAGTGATGGGCGCCGGCATGAGCTCGGCGCTTTCCGTGCACGCGAAGCCGAACATCATCCCCTGGTCGCCCGCGCCCTGCAGCCCCTTGTACTCCTCGAGGCCCGTGCCGGAGACGCCCTGGCTGATGTCCGGGGACTGGCTGTGTATCATGTCCAGCACCGCCATGGATTCGTAGTCCAGGCCGTAGGCGGGATTGGTGTACCCCACGTCCTTGACGACGTCCCGGACGACCTGCTGGATGTCCACGAAGGTGCTGGTGGTGATTTCTCCCCCCACGAGCACCATGGCTGTGGACGCGAAGGTTTCGCAGGCCACGCGGCTGGAGGGGTCGTCCGTCAGGCAGGCGTCCAGCACGGCATCGGATATCTGGTCGCAGAGCTTATCGGGGTGTCCTTCCCCGACCGATTCGGAGGTGAAAACGTATCGTCGTTGTTCCATGGCAACGCTCCTGTAAATAAAATGCTAGAGGTAACGGCTCAGGGCTTCAAGGTTCCGCTCGTTCCGGTAGCTGGAACCTCCGCCTGAGTAAATATACTCAATAAGCTCCGAATAGGCTTCCACAACCTTGTACCGGACTACCTTCATGGTGGAATTCACCAGGCCGTTCCGTTCGCTGAAGGCTTCCGGCACGATCTGGAAGGTGGCGGGAGTCCAGTTGGGGGGCACCGTGTTGCGGTACGCGGGATCCGCCCGGAAGGAATAGAAGGATTCCTTCACCAGCTCCAGGAGTTCGGCGGCGGAGCCCGGCTTCCGTTCCGCCGCAGCCTTCCTGACGGCCTCCTCGTCCAGGGCGACCAGGGCGCAGGTGAATTTCTTGTGGTCGTTCCATACGAGCACCTGGTGCACCAGGCGGGCGGAGTTGATGATGGCGTCCTCTATGCCCTCGGGGCTGTACTTCTCCCCGTCCGCTGAGATGAGGAGGGCCTTGGCCCTGCCCTCGACGGTGAGGTAGCCCTCGGCGTCCAGGCGGCCCAGGTCCCCGGTGCGGAGCAGGCCGTCCACGACGGTCTCCGCCGTCGCTTCCGGATTCTTGAAGTAGCCGGCCATCACGTTGGGGCCCCGGACACAGATTTCGCCCCGCTCCCCAGGGTCGGCCTCGGTGCCGTCCTCCCTCAGGATGAGGATCTCCACGTTGGGGAGGGCCGTGCCGGAAGTCCCGAGCTTGACCTTCTCGGGAATATTGGAGGAGATGATGGGCGCGGCCTCGGTCATCCCGTAGCCCTGGTAGAGGGGCATTCCCAGGGCGCGGAAGAAGCGCTGCTGGCCTATGTCGAAGCTCGCCCCGCCGCCCGAGAAGAACTTGGCCCGCGGACCGAAGACCTGCGTCCGCACCCTGTCCAGAACCAGGGCTTTGAGAGGACGATAGATGAGTCCGTTGAGCGCGGCCTCCAGGGTGCGCGGCGGCCGAGTCCCGTCTCCGAGGTGCGCGATGCCGGACTTGATGCCCGCCTCGAAGAGGGCCTTCACCAGGCCTCCGCGCCTATCCATCTCGGCGACTATCTTCTTCATGAAGTTGAGGGAGAGGGCCGGCACGGTGAGCATGAAGACCGGCTGGGCCTCCCGCAGGTTTTCCGGGATGTTGCGGAGGATCGCGACGCCGCCGCCCCGGGAATCCACGAACCACACCTCTATGCCCCGCTGCACGGAGGCGTGGATGCCCACGGTCTGGGCGAAGGAATGGTCCACCGGGAGGACCACGAAGTTCCGGTAGCCGGTTTCCGGGATCTTGAAGATGTTCACCGCGTCCAGGCTGTTGATCCAGTAGTTGCCGTGGGTGAGCATGATGCCCTTTGGGTTCCCCGTGGTGCCGGAGGTATAGGAGATGGTGACCACGGTGTCCTCGGTGCAGGACTCCTCGATGCGCTCCAGTTCCGCCCCGGTCCCGGCCAGGGCCTCGCGCCCCCGAGCCAGAGCTCCGTCCATGCGGAAGAGCCGCTCCGCCGGATAGGCGACCTTGCCGAGGTCGTAGTCCTCATCCAGGCAGAGCAGATCGACGGTCCTTCCCGTCTTGGCGGCGAGCTCCAGGGCCACCTTGGCCAGCTTGTCGATATGGTTGGCGTTGGTCAGCACCAAGGCGGCCTCGGAGTGCTCGAGCCGATAGGTTATTTCCTCCGGCAGCAGCTTGAAGGAAAGGGGCACGGCGATGCAGCCGGCGCTGATGACGCCGTATTCCCCGACGATCCAGTTGGGGCTGCCTTCGGCGTAGATCGCCACGGTGGTCTTGGGCGCATAGCCGCGGTCCAAAAGGAAGGAGGCGAAGAGGCGCGCCTCGTCGAAGGTTTGGCCGAAGGTCTTGTGCTCCCATCCGGCGGCGGTCTTGCGGTAGGCGAAGGGCTTATCGCCGAAGCGCTCCCGCCCCGTCTGCATCATGGAAAATATGGTCCGGCGCATCGCGCCTCCTCGGGTGTTTTGAATGCGGATCATGTGTCGTTGCAGTATAACGAGTTGTCCGGGTCTTGTCCAAGCGGATATCAATCCGCGGTGAACAGGGCGTCCGCCAGGGCGGAGGCGAAGGCGGCGCGGTCGGCGCGGGAGAGGGAGGGCAGGGCCACCAGGCGGCGGACGACTGCGGTGCCGCGCTGCCGGTCCCTGAGCTCGCACTCCGCCCCCTCCGCGCCGACGGCAATGCGCAGGACGTAGCGGCCGCCGTCTCCCTTGGCGGGTGCGAGCCCGGCGCGGCGGAGGCTGCTCGTAAGCACCTGCGCGATCTTTGCCGTGGAGGGCGATCCCGGCCCTCCGGGACCCTCGATCTCCAGCAGCACGGGCAGGGCTATGCCCCGCTGCCGCAGGGCGCCCCGGTTGAGGGCGTAGAGCCGTTCCGCCGCATCGGCCCGCTCGGCGTCGACGCCCAGGAAGCCCGGCAGGGCCAGGCTCGCGTAGGCTTCGGCCATGAGGTCCCGCTCCCAGAGTGGGTCCAGGGTCGAGAGGGCCGTCGCCATACGACGCCTATCACCCAGAAGCAGGCCCTCCTCCAGATCGTAGGAGGGGGCCGCTTCCGGAATGAGGGCGGTTTCGAAGTCCCGCGCCGCGGCGAGGTAGTGCCGCGCCCGGGCGGGGTGGGCCTTGAGGGCGTTGTAGTAGTTGACCAGGGCGTCCAGGCGCTGGCCTTCGGCGTCGAAGGCTTGGGCCGTTTTAAGGCTGTATGCGGCGTAGAGTTTTCCGTGGGCCGCGGCGGCGATCCGGTAGCGGCCGTAGTCCAGGAGACTGCGGAGGAACGCGGCGAGGGTGGGGGCGGAGGTCCTCTTGACCGCGGCCGCCAGGCCCGAGTAGGTGTTCGCCAGGATCTCGTGCAGGTCACGCCGGTGCCGCTCCTCGTCGGTGCCGTAGTTGAGCATCCAGGAGAGGTCCCGGGCCGCGAGGGTCTCCTCCCCGTAGGCCCGGGCCTCCTCCAGGCGGCCCGCCATCTGATAGGCCTGGGCCAGGTTGATCTTCGAGAGGGGCGAGCTGTCCACCTGGTAGGCCGCCTGGTATTCCGCGAAGGCCATGGGGAACTCGAGTCTGCGGAGGTGGAGTTCTCCCTTGGCCAGGTGGCCGGAGGCCCGTTCCGCAGCTTCCAGGGACGCGATGGTCCGCGCGAAGGCTTCGGCGTACTTGTAGTGCCGGGATTCCAGTATGGAAAGGTTGTAGTGCGCCACGGCGGAGAATATCTTCGCCCCCTCCCGCTCGGCGTCCGCTATGGACTCGAGGTAGCGCTCCTTTGATTCATCGTAGCGGAATTGGTCGGAGTAGATGGTCCCCAGGGTCATGGAAAAGCCACGGTCGGCGCCCAGGCGCGCCAGGGCATCCAGGAGCAGGGCCTCTCCCTCCGCAAGGCGGTGCAGCTTGAAGTACATCCAGGACAGGTCCCCGATCGCGTCTCGATCCTCGGGCCGGAGGTCGACGACCCGCTCCAGATAGGAGGCTGAAAGGTCGTTGCGGTTGAGCCTGCCCGCGGTGTTGGACAGCTGGTAGAGCAGCTCGGGGTCGTCGGGGTCGAGGATCTCCGCCCGGCGGTATTCGTCCCAGGCCAGGGAGTACAGCTTGCGGGAGAGGTAGAGGTCGCCCAGGGCCCAGGGGAAGCGG
Organism: uncultured Treponema sp.; assembly: GCA_964446515.1. Classification (GTDB taxonomy): domain Bacteria; phylum Spirochaetota; class Spirochaetia; order Treponematales; family Breznakiellaceae; genus CAYUPG01. The sequence goes on along the minus strand of CAYUPG010000015.1, from coordinate 19,643 downwards.
GCATCGTCGCGGTAGGCCTCCGCGCCCCGTTTGAAAAGCTCTATGGCCCGTTCCCAGCGCTCCGCCCCCTGGGCTTCCAGGGCCTCCTCGTAGAGGCGGTCCGCCGGGACGCTCCCTTCTTGGGCCCTTCCGCGGTCGGCGCTCAGCAGGCCGAAGGCCAGCAGGGCCGGGATCAGAGCCCCGAGGGCGGCGCCGGAACGCCGCCTTCGCTGCCCGTGGCGGGCCGCAGGCAGGAGGAGGGCGAGGGGCGGCAGCATCCAGGCGAGGATGCGCCTGGTCCGGGGAACCGCCGCGCCGTAGGCCCGGGAGAAGGCGGCGTACCGGGATCGAAGCGCCGCCAGGTCGTCTGCGGAGAAGCGCGGGGCGAAGCGGGCCGCGGCGTGGGCTTCGGTCAGGGACGCAAGACCCAGCTCCATCGAGGCGTCCAGGCGGCGGGCGAACTCCAGAGGCGACTCGGCGGCGCTTCGCCGGTGTCCCGCAAGGGCCAGGCGGGCGGCGGCGTGGGCTCCCAGGAAGGCCGCGGCGCGGCGGTGCCGCCTTCCCGCCGTCAAGGCCGCCAAAAAGAAACCGGCGCGCAGGGCGGCCCAGAGGAGAAGGAGGACCAAAGCGAGAAGATAGGGCCAGGCGGCGCGGAAGAAGCGGGCGGTGCTTGCAGCCAGGGCGGGAAGGAGCGCCCTTGAGCCCTCCTGCTCGGATCCTTCTTTGGGAAGAAGACGGTTCCTGTTCTGCAGTATTTCCCGCATCAGGCGCTCGAAGAGATCCTGAGGGACCCCCCGGGTAAAGCGCAGGTCTTCGCCCTCCGCCAGGACGTCCGTGGTGGGGTCGTACTCGACCCACCCGTAGCCCGGGTAGGGAACCTCCACCCAGGCGTGGGCCATGTCGGACCTGACCGGGTAGTAGCCCAAGGCTTCCGTCTGGGGATCCAGGAAGAAGCCCACCGCCACCCGGGCCGGAATGCCCTGGGAGCGGAGGAGCAGGGCCATGGAGAAGGCGAAGTAGGAGCAGTAGCCCCGCTTGGAGTCGAAGAGGAAGCGGCCCAGCTGGTCCCCGTCCGCGGCTATGCCCGGCTTCAGGCTGTACCGGTACTCGCCGTACTTGAGCCGCTCGTAGACCGCCTGCACCCTATCCCAGTAGCCCTCCAGTCCGTCGACGATCTCCCGTCCGTACGCCGCGATGCGCTCGTCGTTCCCGTAGTCCGTGTACCAGCGGTACTCTTCCTCGCTCATGCCCAGGTTTTCCGGTGCGGGCGGGAGCGGAACGGCGTCCATGAGCTCGAAGGGGAGGGCGTCGGACACCTCGCTCTCCGCGGCGTAGGCGGAGCTGAAGGAGGTCGCATCCCAGGACCGGTAGGGTACGACGCGGACGGGCCGGTTCATGGCGATCAGGGCGGAGGGGTCGAAGTTGACCAGGAAGTACTCCTGGCGGATCGTCCGGCGCATTCGGATGCTCTCTCCGGCATAGTCCGCGGGCGCGTCGGGGAGCCGCTGGGGGTGGACCGCCTCGTCCCGCTCCTCGTGGCGATAGAAACCCCGCTTGGGATGGTAGCCCGACAGGACGAAGCGGCGCAGCAGAATGCGGGAGTCGTCCTCCTCCTTCCGGACTATGAGCGCCAGGTCGTCGCTCAGGCTGATTTCGCTCTCCAGGCGCAGGAATTGGGAGAAGTCGAAGCGGAACAGGTTCGGCTTGAGGAGGCCTCCCCCCTGGTCCACCAGGCCCTCCTCCGAGGGCTTGAGCAGCAGGGCGGCGGCGGCCGGTATCAGCAGGAGGACGACGAGGGCCGCGCCCGAGCCTTCCCGCCTGCCGGGGCGCAGGGGCTCTCCGGAGGAAAGGATGAGGGCCAGGAACTGGAGGACCAGAAAGAGGGCGAAGAGGCCCATCATCATTACAGGGAGCTGGTAAGGGCTGAAGTCGGACGAACGGTTGAGGGCGAAGAGGGCCACGGGGATGAGGTTGGAGAGGATGAGCTCGATGCGGAGGAAGCTCCGGGACCGGGCGGCGACGAAGCTGCCCAGGGCGGCCCAATACCAGGGTACCTGGGCGACGAAGGCGTTCCGGTCGAGCAGCGGCAGCAGAGCGTCCAGGGCCGGAAGGGGTGCGGCGACCGCGGCACCCGCCAGGAGCGGGACGGCCCGGAGCAGAACCGGCGCAAGGACCAGGGCTCCGAGGGCGGCGGGGACGGGCATGCGGGAGCGGCCCGCGGCGATTCCCAGAAGGATGGCCGAAGCGAGGGCGGCGATGAAGAAGGGCGTATCCGCCAGTTCTCCGGCGATTATGCGGACCTGATACAGGGCGATGAAGAGGGCGGCGGAGCGGAGGGCCAGGGCCGGAAGGCTAGGTCTCGATGAGGTCCGCATGGATCCCTCCCATGGTTCCGTAGCGCCGCACGCAGGCTTCCGCCTCGTCGGCTGAGCCCGCGGCAAGGAAGCGCAGATCCGCCGCGGCGCGCCCTCCGTCCCGCCCCTTCAGGGCCGCGATGAAGCGGTCGAGGGCGCCGTCGAAATCCTCCTTCCGGGGCAGGGCCAGGACCACCGTGCCCGCTCCTTCGTCGGGAAGGGGAAGGTCGGCGCCGTCCAGGGGGGAGAGGGCCGCGGGATAGGCGAGCAGCCGGGCTGCGGACGTCGGGTCGGCGGGATTCAGGGTCGAACCGCAGTAGCCCAGGAACACCGAGCGGCCCAGGGCGGCGCTCTCCACCGTCAGGGCTAGGGCGAGCTCCGCCAGGGCATCCACCGCCCGACGGGCCTCCTCCTCTCCGTAGAGCCTGCCGTCCGCCGTGCCGTCGAGCAGGATGCTGATCCGGGAGCGCGGCGGCGGCTCGCTCTCTCCCTCTCTGACGAAGAGGTCCCCCGAATGGCCGTAAAGCTTCCAATTGATGCGCCGGGGATCGTCCCCGGGAGTGTAGGGCCGGTGCTCCGTGAGATCCTCGGTCTTGCGGTAGTGCGGCTCCACGCGCCGGGAGCTTCCCCCGGCGCGGAGCTCGGCACCCCGGAAATCCGCCGCCGTCCGGGGGCGAACCAGCAGCCGCGCGGAGGCTTCCACAGTCACGGGCCTGGAATGGGTGAAGAGGCCGAAGGCGTCGAAGCAGCGCAGCCGGTCGGTGCCGCCGAAATAGGCTCCCCGACCCGGGGCCGACTGCTCCAAGTCCGGCGCCCGCGGCCTATAGGGGTCGAAGGCGGCGTAGAAGCGGCGGCCGTCCCGGGTACGCAGGTCCACCTCATAGCGGAGCGCGATGCCGGGCAGGGCGAGGATGCGGCGGCCAGGTACGGCTGCGGGCACGAGGTCCACGCGGTCGCCGAAGGCGCTCTCCCGGGGGGCTATGCCGCAGGAGAGGCCCGCGGCCGCCGTTCTTGTGCGCGCCGCGGCGACGAGGACGCCGAGGAAGGAATAGGCGGAGAGGGCCGCGATGCTTGAACCCATGAGCAGGAGGGCCGGTTCCGCCCGGGCGAGGCCCAAGGCCGCCGCGCAGGCGGCTACTGCGTTGATGCAGAGGGCCGCGGCGCCGGGCCGGGGCAGGAGGCCGCCCCGCCTAGGCGCGGGGGATGAGCCTGAGCCGTTCAAGGGCGAGCTCCCGGACCAGGACCTCCGGCCGCGAGCGGGGGTCCCGGAGCTTGAGGCGATGGGCCAGCACCGGCACGGCGGCGGAAAGCAGATCCTCGTCCACCACGTAGTCCCTTCCCCGCACCAGGGCGAGGGCCCGGGACGCCTGAAGCAGGTGGAGGGCCGCCCGCGGGGAGGCCCCCAGGGCGACGCCCTTGTGCGTCCTGGTTTCCCGGACGAGGTCCGCCATGGCTTCCTTGAGGGAGGGGTGGCAGAACAGGGCCGCGGCCTGCTCCCGGGCGGCGAGGAAGTCCTCCACGGCGACCACGGGCGCCAGGGCGGAGAGGGCTCCCTCGGCGGGGTTGCTCTCGAGTATGGACAGCTCCGCCTCCCTGTCGGGGTAGCCCAGGGACAGGCGCATCATGAAGCGGTCCAGCTGGGCCGCGGGAAGGGGAAAGGTCCCTTCGCTCTCCACGGGATTCTCCGTCGCTATGACTATGAAGGGGTCGGGCGCCTTCCGCGTGGCCGATCCCACGGTCACCTGACCCTCCGCCATCACTTCCAGCAGGGCGGACTGCACCTTGGGGGTGGTGCGGTTGATCTCGTCGGCCAGGACCACGTTGGCGAAGATGGGGCCGGGAACGAAGCGGAAGTCCCGGCGCTCCGGGTCGAAGATGTCCACGCCGGTGATGTCGTAGGGCAGCAGATCCGGGGTGAACTGGATGCGCTTGAAGTCCAGGGGCCGCCCCGCTCCGTCGGAGAGGAGCTTGGCGAAGGTTTTCGCCACCGTGGTCTTGCCCAGACCCGGCAGATCCTCAAGCAGTACGTGCCCCTTGGCGAGGACGGCGGCGACGAGGAATTCCAGGAAGGAGGCCTTGCCCCGGATGACCGAGGAGGCGCCGCCCAAGAGGGCCTGCGGGACGGATGTTGCTTCCATGCTGGTCCAAGCATAGCATCACGGGACGGTCCTTTCAATGAGCGCCACGGGGCGCTTTTCCCTTCCGGATCGGTAGATGCCTTCCATGAGCGCCACGGTGCGCCGGCCGGCCGCCCCGTCCACCGCGGGGGGACGGTCCTCCCGTATGGCCCGGGCGAAATCGGCGAACTGCAGGGCATGGAAGTATTCGGTCGCCTCCACGGTCTTGAAGAAGGCCCGATCCTCGGCGACGTAGGAGTCCAGCAGGCTCTCCTCCCCCGGAATGGTCCAGAGGTCGTTCACCGGAGGCTCCGCCACGCCGCTCATCCCGGCGATGAACATGGCGCCGCCGTCGGTCTGGACGCCCGCGGAAGCGCCGCTGCGGCCGTGGACGTGGACCTTGGCGTAGATGCCGGGCTTCTGGGAATTGCTGACCAGGATCGACCCCATGCCGCCGCCTGAGAAGCGGAGCACCGCGACGGCGCTGTCCTCCACCTCGATATAGGGGTGGTTGAGGTTGTCCCAGTAGGCGAAGACCTCCGTCGCGGGGCCCATGAACCATTGGAGCAGGTCGAGCTGATGGGGCGCCTGGTTGACCAGAACGCCGCCGCCCTCGGCCGCCCAGCTGCCCCGCCACGGGTCGCTGCGGTAGTACGCCTCGTCCCGCCAGCCGAGCATGATCACCTGTCCCAGGGCGGGCTCTCCGATCTTTCCCTCCTCTATGGCCCTGCGGACCCGAAGAACCGAGGGGTACCAGCGTCGCTGGCTGATCACGCCGAGCTTCAAGCCCGCGCCCCGGGCTGCGGCCATCATGGCGTCGCAGTCCTCCGTGGTCAGGGCCATGGGCTTCTCCACGAGGACATGGGCCCCCGCGGAGAGGGCCTCCAGGGTGTGCTCCCGATGCTGGGGGTGGGGGGAGGCCACTATGACCGCGTCCGCCGCGGCTTCCCGCACCATGGCCGCCATGTCGGCGTAGGCCCTGATGCCGAATTCCGCGGCGAAGGCTTCCCGCTTTTCCGGGCTGCGGCCCCAGACGGCGACGAGCTCCGCGCCGGGGGTGTTCTTGAGGGCCCGCCCATGGAGGCGGGCGACTTTTCCGTAGGTTGCGACGGCGAAGCGGATGGGACGCATGATTGGCTCCTGTCAGGGTTCCAGCACGACTTTGAGGAGGCCCGGCTCCTTGGCGGCGAGCCGGGCGAACTGGGCGGCCCCCTCGGAGAGGGGCGCCACGGCGCCGACGAGGGCGCGGACGTCGACCTTGCCGGAGGCCATGAGCTCCAGGGCCAGGGGATACTCCCCGGCTATGGCGCAGGACCCCAGGAGCCGGAGCTGCCGGGTGACCACCAGCTGGAGGGGCAGCTCCACCGTCGGGCTCAGGTTCCCCACCAGCGCCAGGCGGCCTCCCTTGCGCAGGCCCTCCACGGCGCTGCGTATGGGCGCCGTCGCGCCCACCGCCTCGAAGGCCAGATCCGCCCCCCGTCCGCCGGTGAGGCGCCGTATCTCCGCCGCCGCGTCCGGCCCCGCCTGTACGCAGGCGTCCGCCCCGAAGCGCTCCGCGGTCTTGAGCCGGTCCGGGTCTAGGTCCACGGCGATGAGCTTTCCGGACCCGTTGAGCCTGAGGACGCGCAGGAGCAGCAGGCCTATGAGCCCCGTTCCGACCACGACCATGGACTCTCCCACTTCGGGAGCGGCTATGCGGGCCGCGTGGGCCGCCACGGCCAGCGGCTCGGCCATGGCCGCGGACACGAAGTCCAGGCCTTCGCCCAGGGGATAGAGTATGCGGTCGGGAACGACTACGTACTCCGCGAAGGCGCCGTCCTGCCGGTACTCGGCGCAGGAGACGCCGAGCACCCGCCTGTTGTCGCAGAGGTTCACTTCTCCGCGCCCGCAGTGGAAGCACTCGCCGCAGTAGATGGTGGAGTCGAAGGTGACCCGGTCTCCCTCCTTGCAGCGCGTGACCTCCGCGCCCACCGCCTCGATGATCCCGGCGGCTTCGTGGCCCATGATGAGGGGCGGAATGCGCCGCCCGGTGGAGCCGTCCATGCCGTGGACATCGCTGCCGCAGATCGAGGCCGCCTTGACCCGGATCAGCACGTCCCGGGGAGAGCGGAGGACCGGATCGGGAACGTCGGTGTAGGAAAATCGGCTCGGTCCGATCAAGACCAGGGCTTTCATAGATACTCCTTTGCGGCCGTCGGCCGCTTGCCGGCGGGCGGGACCTCAGGTACGCCTGCGGGCGATGACGCTCCGCATGCGCTCGAGCCGTTCCGTTCCCCCCTCGCCGAGCTTCTCCATGACCGACACGTAGAGGCAATCGATCAGGGCAAGCTGCACGATGCGGGCGGAAAAGGCTTCCGTTGCGTAGGGGGAGCCCCTGGTGTGGACGAAGAGGGCGAGGTCCGCAGTCTTCGAGAGGGGCGATCGTCCGTGGTTGGTCATCACGATGAGCCGCCCCCCTGACTGCTTGACCGCTTCGGCCACCGCCAGGGCGTCCTTGTTGACCCCGGAGTGGGACACCAGGAGGGCGAGGTCGTTCCGCTCCATCTGCGCTGCCTGCATGAGCTGCATGTGGAAATCAAGAGGAGCGGCGCAGAGCAGGCCGGTGCGCACCAGCTTGTGGTAGGCGTCCTGGGCCACCAGGGCCGAGCCCCCGAGGCCGAAGAAGTAGATGCGCGAGGCGGAAAGGAGAAGATCCGCCCCCCGTCCTATGTCTCCCGGGTCGATGAGCGCCATGGTCCGCTCCAGGGCTGCGATGTTCGTCCGGAACACCAGGGACATGGAAGAACCTTCGTCCACCGCGGCGATGTCCGTTTCGTAGATGGTGCGGTGGGGATCGACGGTCTCGGTGGCCAGGGCGATGCGGAA
>CAYUPG010000015.1:0-12318 GCA_964446515.1 uncultured Treponema sp. | reverse complement strand
CCTCGTACCCGAGCTTCCGCACGAAGCGGAAGAGGGTGGACTCGGAAACGCCGATGCGTTCGGCCAGCTCCTCTATGCTGGGGTGCACCGACTCCTCGGGCGCCGCGAGGATGTACTCCGCCACCCGGCGTTCCTTGACGCTCAGCTCGGGGAGCAGCTCATGGATCTGGTAGATGCAGCTTCGGTTCTTCATGGCGTCGGCAGAATAGTAGCATGAAAAAATATTTCTTTCAATAAAAAAATATTTCATGTCACGTATTGACCGCCTGGAATTTCGGGGTGATAATACCCGGTATGGGCGGCGGGGTGCGTCCGCCGTCCGAATCAATCAAGGAGGACTTATGAAGCGCAGACTCATTGCGGCGTTGCTTATCGCCGCGGTTGCCATGGGCGCCTTCGCCCAGGCAAAATCCATCCGCGTGCTCCTGGCGAACCATCCCTACGGAGACGTGCTCAAGGAGATGATCCCCGAATACGAGCGGGCGACGGGGATTAAGGTCAACGTGGAGAGCTACGACGAGAATCAGCTGACCCAGAAGCTGACCACCGAGTTCGCCACCCGATCCTCGACGGTCGACGTCTTCATGACCCGGCCCCTCCAGGAAGGGAAGATGTTCTTCCGCAACGGCTGGTACGAGAACCTCAGCCCCACCCTCAGGAATGCCCGCAGGACTCCTGCGGCCTACAATTTCGCCGATTATTCCAAGAGCTCCGTGAATGCGGTCACCTACAGCAAGGACGTCTACTCCATCCCCCTGGTGACGGAGTGGCAGGTCCTCTACTATCGGACGGACCTCTTCCAGCAGGCGGGCCTCAAGGTTCCCACCACCTTCGACGAACTGCTGGCCGCGGCGCGGCGCCTCCACGATCCTTCCAAGGATATGTACGGCATCGTATCCCGGGGCCAGCGGGGCGCCGCGGTGACCCAGCTGTCCACCTACCTCTACAACTACGGCGGCGACTTCATCGTCGACGGCAAGGCCGCGGTGGATACCCCCGCCGCCGTGGAGGCCTTCAAGTTCTACGGCAAGATGCTCAAGGATTTCGGCCCCCCCGGGGTCACCAACATGAGCTGGGCTCAGGGTCAGGCCCTCTTCCAGTCCGGCAAGGTGGCCATGTGGACCGACGCCAGCGTCTTCCTGGGCAACCTTACCGACCCCTCCAAATCCCAGGTGTCCGATAAGGTGGGCGTGACCATGATGCCCGCCGGACCCAAGGCGAACGCTCCCTTCATCGTAGTCTCCTGGGCCATGGCCGCATCCCGCCAGTCCAAGAACAAGGATCTGGCCTACGACTTCCTGCTCTGGGCCACCAGCAAGGAGCTGGCCACCAAGGCGATGATCGACAAGGGCATCACCATGGCGCGCGGTTCCGTCTGGACCGATCCCTCCATCCTGGCGAAATTCGACCGCCAGCTGGCGGCCACGGCGGTTAAGATCGGCTCCATCGGCACACCCTACGATCGACCCGTCATGACGGCGGTGGGCGAGGCTCGGGACGCCATCGGCGACGTCATCGTTCTGGCCATCGAGACCGGAGGCTCCGGGGATATCGCCGGCGCGGCCCGGAACGCCGCCAAAAAGGTGAACGAGCTGCTGGACGCCGCGGGCGAACTGGGCAAATAATACCGTACTGCCGCAGATGCCCGGGGTTTCGTCGTAAGCGCGGGCACCTGCAACGGGTGTTGGAAAGGCCTCGGGCTTCTCCAACACCCTATTAGTTTTTGGGAGGATGCCGAATGCTCGACAGCCCGTTCGTCGATAGGCACATCAAACTGCTGTTCCCCTTGCCGGCGGTGCTCTTCGTGGCCGCCATGATGGTGTTCCCGGTGTTCTACACCCTCTCCATCAGCTTCAGCAACTGGAATCTTACCTCCGGCCTTCCTGCCCGCTTCGTAGGACTCAAGACCTACATCTCGGTCCTGCAGGAACCGCGCTTTTGGGCGGCCCTGGTGCGCACCTTCTACTTCACCGCCCTGGCGGTGGTCGTGGAGACGGTGCTCGGCATGGTCTGGGCCCTCATACTCAATCGTGAATTCGCGGGCAAGAGCGCGGTCAAGCTCTTCCTGCTTCTGCCCATGGTATCCACCCCGGTGGCCATCGGCATAGCCTGGACACTCTTCTACGAGCCCACCATAGGCTTGGCCAACTGGGCCCTCAAGTCCGCGGGCCTGGCGCCCCTCCGGTGGATAGCGGACAAGAACCTGGTCATCCCGTCCCTCGTGCTGGTGGACGTCTGGCAGTGGACGCCCATGATGACCCTGATCAGCCTGGCGGGCCTTGCGGGCCTCTCGGTGGAGCCCTTCGAGTCCGCCCGGGTGGACGGCGCCAATGCCCTGCAGATTTTCCGCCGCATCACCTTGCCCATGGTGGCGCCGGTTATCCTGACGGCCCTGGTCCTGCGGAGCATCGACGCCCTCAAAACCTACGACATCATCTACGCCATGACCAACGGAGGCCCCGGCTTCGCTTCGGAGACCCTCAACATCTACGCGTACAATCTTTCCTTCAATTACTTCAGGCTTGGGCACGCCTCGGTGGTGCTCTTCTTCCTCTTCGCCGTGGTGCTCCTCATGAGCTACGGCGTCGCGCGCCTGCGGCGCAGGCTGGAAGTATAGGGGGCGGGTATGGAAAAATTCGCAAAGCGCATAGGCTTCTTCCTGCTCGTGCTGCTGGTGGTCGTGCCGGTGATCTTTCCCCTGGCCTGGATCTTCGCCTCTTCCCTCAAGACGCAGGTGGACATCACGGCGACCCCGCCCCGCTGGATATTCAGTCCCTCGTGGCAGAACTACCGGCGGGTGTTCCAGGAACAGAATTTTCTGCAGTTCTTCTACAACTCCGCGGTGGTGGGCGTGTCGGCGGTGGCCCTGTCCCTCGTCCTGGGCCTTCCCGCGGCCTACTCCATCGCGCGCTACCGGCAGGAAAAGCTGGGGCTCCTGATCCTGGTGGCCCGCCTGATGCCCGGCATAGCGCTGCTGCTTCCCTGGTACCTCATCTTCTCCCGGCTCTACCTCGTCGACACCTACACGTCCCTGATCCTGAGCCACATGCTCATCGGCCTGCCCATCGTGGTGTGGATCATGACCAGCTTCTTCGCCGCGGTTCCCCTGGAGATAGAGGAGTCCGCCCGGGTGGACGGTGCGACGCGGCAGCGGACCTTCATGGAGATCGTGCTGCCCGTGTCCGGTCCGGGAGTGGTGACCTCCACGACCTTGGCCTTCCTCTTCTCCTGGAACAACTTCATGTTTTCCCAGGTGCTGAGCATGGAGCGGACCAAGACCCTGCCCATCGCGGTCTACAACTTCGTGTCCTACGCGGAGGTGGATTGGGGCGCCGTCATGGCGGCCACGGTGGTCATCATAGCGCCGGCCATCGTGCTCACCATGGCCTTCCAGAAGTACGTGGTCCGGGGACTGACCATGGGGGCCGTCAAGGGCTAGGGGCGGCGTTTCGCCGGGCTGCGTTTCGTCAGGGCGCCGCGTCCGCAGGCGCTCCGACGGTCGGGGATTTGCCGCTCAGTAGCTCTGCTCCATGGCCCTGAGCAGGTTGAAGAAGACTTCGTTCGTCGGGGTCGGAACCCCGTGCTTCCGGCCCAGGTCCACCACGGCTCCGGCGAACATCTCCACCTCGGTCTTGCGGCAGGCCAGGACGTCCTGGCACATGGAGGTGAGGTTGTCCGCATGGAGCTTGGAGAGGGTCTCTTCCCAGTTGGCCAGGTCCTGTTCTCCGAGTCCCACGCCGACCGCCTGGGACAGGGCTATCACCTCCCGCTGAAGACTCTCCATGAGGGCGCGCGCCTCCCTCTGGGTCTGGAAGAGGCGGTAGGGGGCCCGAAGGACTGCGGAGGCCTGGTTGATGCCGACGTTGATCATGAACTTGTACCAGAGGGCCCTGAGCATGTTCTCGGGCACCGTGTAGGGGATTCCCACCCGGTCGAAGAAGCGGGCGATGCGGGCAACCCGGGGGCTGAGCTTTCCGCCTTCGTTTGTGCTTTCCCCGAAGAAAATCTTGCCCGCCGAGGCGAAACGGGTCTCGTTGCCCACCCGCACGGCGTCTATGCCCAGTATCATGGCGTAGGGGGGCAGCCCGCAGCCATCCGGCGCGCCGGGGCCTGGGCCGAAGGCCTCTCCGAGGAGTTCTTCGCTCGAGATGCCGTTGAGAAGGGAGAGCACCGTCGTCTCCGGTCCGACGTGGGAGCGCATCTGCTCCATGGCCTCCGAAAGGTGGTGGTGCTTAACCGCAAGGATGATGAGGTCCGCAGGCCGGTGGGCCGCTCCGGCGCGTGGGGCGCCGGAGCCCGTGGTGCCCTCCGGCTTGCCGGGGGCCGCCACGGGAAAGCGGTAGTGCCGGCCGTTGACCAGGAAGCCGTCCCTTCCGTAGCGGTCGAAGCGCTCCCCGTCGGCGAGCACGGAGACCGCATGGGGATCCGACTCGTGGATGATGGATGCGACCGCTGCGCCGACGGCACCGGCGCCGACTATCAGCACGCGCTCGATTTCGTTCATGGCACACTCCTCAGTTCATAATGACGGATCGGACGGTTCCGTTCAAGCTCGTTGCAGGCGGCGGCCCTTCGTAGTATCATGGGGCGTGCGTTCACATCAGCGCTCCGACGCCTTCTACCTGCTCGCGTTCTTCCTTGCCGTAATCGGACTCGGGACCCTTCTGCTCCTAATTCCCGGCGTCTGGACGGGGCCGGGGCCCCTTGCGCCCGTGGATGCCCTGTTCACCGCGGCCTCGGCGGTCTGCGTGACGGGGCTCATAACCGTAGACACAGCCAGGTTCAGCCCCTTCGGGCAAAGCGTCGTATTGGCCCTCATCCAGGTCGGCGGATTGGGCATCATCAGCTTCACCTCCCTCCTGCTCACCGTGCCGGGGCGTCGCCTGCCCTTCCGGCGCCTCAACACCATCAGGAGCTTCTTCGTGGACGGCGTGGAGCACGATCCCTTCAAGATAGTCAGGAGCATCGTCTTCTTCACCGTCGTCATCGAGCTGGCCGGGGCCATCCTCCTGGCCGCCCTCTTCCGGGCCGCGGAAGTGGAGCGCTGGGTTTTCGCGGGCCTGTTCCACTCGGTTTCCGCCTTCTGCAACGCAGGTTTTTCCATATTCTCCGACAACCTGGAGGGCTACGCGCAAAAACCGGCGCTGCTTGCGGTGGTGATGGTCCTGGTGGTATCCGGGGGACTGGGCTTCATCGTGCTGCAGGACCTTTCCGGACGTTTGCGGGGAACCAGGCGGCGCCTGAGCTACCATAGCCGGGTGGTGCTGGGCATGACGGCCTTCCTTCTGGCCGCAGGCGCCGCGGCCTTCTTCCTGCTCGAGCGCCCGCGGGCACTAGCCTCCTTCGACGGGCCGGGCGCGGCGGTCAACGCCCTCTTCCAATCCGTGGTGACCCGCACCGCGGGCTTCAACACCGTGCCCCAGGGGGAACTGAGCCAGCCGTCCAGGATACTCACCCTGCTGTTCATGCTCGTCGGCGGCGCTCCCGGCTCCATCGCCGGGGGCATCAAGGTGACCACCGCCTTCGTGGTGCTGGCCGTCATGCTCAGGCGGCCTGACCGCGGGGGGGACCTGCGGGTGTTCCGGCACAGGCTTTCGGCCAAGACCCAGAACGACGGCATCGTGTACTTCCTGAAGGCCGTGGCCCTGCTGCTGGCCTCGGTTCTGGCTCTGAGCCTGACCGAAGGTCTGCGGGGCGCAGATTTCGGCGATATCGTCTTTGAAGTATTCTCGGCCTTCGGCACCGTGGGGCTTTCTACGGGGCTCACGGGGGACTTGAGCATCCCGGGCAAGCTGGTCATTGTGGCCACCATGTTCGCGGGCCGCGTGGGGCTCATCGCTCTGGCGTTTCCCGGGGGCGAGAAAGAGGGCTTGGAGCTATCCTATCCTGAGGGAACAATACTGTTGGGGTGAGTCATGAAGCAGATCATCATTTTGGGTTTGGATTACTTCGGCAAGAGTCTCTTGGAGGAGCTGCTGGAGATGAACGTCGAGGTCCTCATCATCGACAAAAACAGGGAAGTCATCGACGCCTACAAGGATTCCTCCGCGGCCGCCATAGTCATGGATGTGCTGAATGCGGACAACCTCAAGCGGGCCCTGCCCTCCGGCGTGGACGCGGTGGTGATAGACATGGGGGACACCATCGAGGCGTCCATCCTGGCCACGAGCTACTGCCACAAGCTGGGTATCAAGACCATCATCGTCAAGGCCGAGACGGAGGCCCACGCGGAGATCCTCGATCTGGTGGGCGCGACTAAGATAGTGTTTCCCAACCGGGAAGCGGCCAAGCGCATCAGCCCCATGCTGATGTCCTCCGTGGTGCTCAATTACCTGCCCGTGAGCGGCAAGCTGGTCATCGCGGAGCTGGAGGTGCCCGAGCGCTTCTACGGCCACACGGTGCTGGAGATGGATCTCCGGAAAAAATTCGGCCTCAACCTCATCTCCGTCAAGAACGGGGAAGAGGAGTACGCGACCTTCTCTCCGGAATACCGCTTCCGCCCGGGGGACATAGCCCTGGTGTCCGGCACCGACGAGGCCCTGGACGCCTTCGCCGGCGTCGCCGCCAAGGAGCTGGACCGGACGCGCCTGGTGGACAATATCAAGAACCTCTTCACCTTCGGGAAAAAATAAGCGCCCGTGCGTTTCGGACCGACGGGACACGCGGTGCTGCTGCCCCAGGACCTGCCGGACCCGGCTTCCGCCGATAGGGCCGCGGAGCTTCTGGCGGAGCTGGAGTACGGGGAGGAATTCTGCCTGTCCCCCTCCTTCGAGCCGGGTTTCCTCGGCACGCTCATGGCCGCCGGCTTCCTGGTCATGTCCGCCCGGCTGGAGGGGCCGTCGGGGCCGCTCTGGGCGGCCCTGCCCAAGCTCCACCTGTCCCGTTCCCTGCTGCGCTTTCAGGACCTCCACGAGTCGAGAACCGTCCGGCGTCTGGCCGGCCGTTACGAGCTTCGCCGGGACGCCGACTTCGACCGCATCCTCGACTCCTGCGTCCGCGTCCATGGAGACGATTGGCTCTCTCCCCCCCTGCTTGACTCCTTCCGCGCCCTCAGGAGCGGCGGCGCGGCCGCGGTGGGTCTGCCCGGGGGCCTCCGGATGACCTCCTTCGCCCTCTATCGGGAGGGTAGGCTTGCGGCGGGAGAGTTCGGCGTATCCGCGGGGGGCGTGTACACCAGCTATTCGGGTTACCGCGACGAGGATTCGGCGGGGACGGTGCAGCTGCTGCTGACGGCTCGGCATCTTCGGGATGCGGGCTACGCCCTCTGGGATCTGGGGATGCCCATGGACTACAAGGCAGCCCTGGGCGCCCGGACGGCGGATAGGCGGGCCTTTTTGCAGGCCTTCCGGGCCGCCCGCGGAGCTAGGTCCGCTCCGGCGCCGCTTCCACCTGGGCCTTGAGCTTCAAGTACTCGGCGTTGATCTTGGCGGTTCGGGCATTGAGCCGGGAGAGGCGCTGGGCGAGGAGCCGGGCCAGAAAGATGCCGTAGTGGGGGTTCTTCTTTATGAGGTCCACGAAGTCCTGCTTCGAGACCTTGATGCAGGTGCCGCCGTCCTTGGAGATCACCGTGGCGGTCCGCTGGTTTGAGAGCAGGAAGGACATCTCTCCGATGAACATGTCGTCCGGAGTCAGGTAGGAGACGCAACGGTTGCCGGAGAACACTAGGTAGCGGCCCGAGACGATGTAGTAGAGGTAGTCCGAGGATTCCCCCTCCTTGACGACCAGTTCTCTGGCCTTGAAGGCGATTTCCCCCTGGTCGCTGAAGATGCCCGGCACCACGTTGGCCGCGTCCTTCTGGTGGGGCATGGAGAAGGACACCTCGTTGCCCGCCTCGTTGTACCGCAGATCCTTCACGTAGACCCCGGTCATCCGTATGCCCATGCCGTGGAGTCCGAGCTCCGGCTTGACGGCCATGCGGGCGCGCCAGTCGAAGCCCGAACCTTCGTCCTCGATGGTGAAGGAGGAGGACTCCGGGCCGATGGTGTAGGACAGGCGGACTTTCCGGGCCGAGACGGCGGGATCCTTGTTCTTTTCCCTGATCAGGTCCATGGCGTACTTGCCGGCTTCCAGCCAGGCGCTCTTTTCTTCAAAGCTGATCTTGCAGTTGCCGTGCTCAATGGCGTTGACCAGGAGTTCCTGAAGGGCCACGTGGAGCTTCTCCCGATCGTCCCGGTTGACGAGGTTCGCGTTGTAGAGGTAGTTGGTCACCAGGTTGGTGTACACCACGATGTCCAGGGGATCGTTGTCTATGAGGAAGGTGCCGGAAATTTTGCGCATCAGGTGCTGCTGCATCCCCCGCTGAAAGAGGAACTGCTTGTTGGCCGTCAGTATGCGCAGCAGGCGGTCGACGTTGGAAAGGAACTCCCTGCGGCGTATGACTGCGATCACGTTGGAGTCCCGCAGGCGCTCAAGGAGCTCCTTGTCCTCGTCGCCCCGGTGGACCGCGATGACGCCCCCGTAGTGCAGCCAGGGGTCGTCCTTGATGGCCTCAAGGACGGCCACCGCCTCGTGCTCGTTCTCTCCCCCCGTGGAGCAGTCGATGATCTTCATTTCCGGGAGCTCGTATTTCAGGTATTCTACCACCGAGGCCATGTCGGAGAAGAATACCGGCTCCAGCTGGGGATGCAGGGAGGCGGCGGCTCTGCGTATGGTTTCCACCATTTCCGTATCTTTGCTGATCACCGGGACACGAATCATGCTCTATTATCGGCATTTTCTCCCCGCGGCATAGGTCCTTTTGTGCTAGTATTGTCCCATGCGTGCACGCGAGTTCGTGGCGGATGTCGGCAAGCCCCTGCCCCTGGGTGCGGAGCCTACCGAGTCGGGGGTGAACTTTTCCCTCTTTTCCCGGAACGCCACCGGGGTGACTTTAGTGCTCTTCGAGTCCGCCGAGAGGGGCTGCGCGTACCAGGAGCTCCCCCTGGATCCGCACCGCAACAGGACGGGGGATCTCTGGCACTGCCATATCACGGGCCTTAAGCCGGGGGCCTTTTACCTGTACCGCGTGGACGGGCCCTACATCCCGGAGAAGGGTCTCCGCTTCAATCCCCACAAGATGCTCCTGGATCCCTACGCTAAGGCTCTGACGGATATATCCGACTGGGACATACAGGCGGCCATGGGCTTCAACCCAAACCTGCCGGACGGGGACCTCTCCTTCTCCTACGAGGACGACATCGCCTACCATCCGCGCTGCATCGTGGTGGACGACGCCTTCGACTGGCAGGGGGACAAACCCCTCAACTATCCCCTGCGCTTCAGCGTCCTCTACGAGACCCACGTCCGGGGCCTGACGGCGCACGGCGGCTCGGGGGTCGAGCATCCGGGCACCTACCGGGGAGTGACGGAGAAGATCCCCTACCTCAAGGAGTTGGGGATAACGAGTTTGGAATTCCTTCCCATACAGGAGTTCAACGAGCGCGAACTGCCCCGGGCCAATCCCCGCACCGGCGAAGCCCTGCGCAACTATTGGGGCTACTCCACGGTCTCCTTCTTCGCCCCCAAGGGCTCCTATGCGGCGGACAAGACGCCCGGCGGCCAGGTCCGTGAATTCAAGGAGATGGTGCGCTCCCTGCACAGGGCGGGCATAGAGGTGATTCTGGACATCGTGTTCAACCACACCGCCGAGGGCAACGAGAAGGGGCCGACCTTTTCCTTCCGCGGCATAGACAACACCATCTACTACATGCTGGACGACAACAAGCGCTTCTACAAGAACTATTCGGGCTGCGGGAACACCCTGAACTGCAACCACCCGGTGGTGCGGTCCTTCATCATCGACTGCCTGCGCTACTGGGTGGTGGAGATGCACGTGGACGGGTTCCGTTTCGACCTGGGGTCCATACTGGGGCGGGACCAGCAGGGCAACCTGATGGAGAACCCACCCATGCTGGAGCGCATCGCCGAGGACCCGGTGCTCCGGAACACCAAGATCATCGCGGAAGCCTGGGATGCCGGCGGGGCCTACCAGGTGGGCTGGTTCCCCGGCGGCCGCTGGGCGGAATGGAACGACCGATACCGGGACGATGTGCGGAAATTCTGGCGCGGAGACTCCCACGAGACGAGGCACTTCGCAACCCGCCTGTCGGGAAGCTCGGACCTCTACCTCCGGGACGGCCGCAAGCCCTTCCATTCCATCAACTTCATCACCAGCCACGACGGCTTCACCCTCATGGACCTGGTGTCCTACGCCGAGAAGCACAACGAAGAGAACGGAGAGGAGAACCGGGACGGCCACGGGGCCAACTTCAGCTCCAACTACGGCTTCGAGGGGCCGGTCCGGAATCCCGCCATAGAGGGGGTGCGGGAGCGGCAGATGAAGAACTTCATCGCCACCCTCATGGTGTCCCTGGGCACCCCCATGCTTCTCGGGGGAGATGAGTTCTGCCGGACCCAGAGGGGCAACAACAACGCCTACTGCCAGGACAACGAGATCTCCTGGTTCGACTGGTCCCTGCTCGGCTCCTGCTCGGCGCTCCACCGCTTCACCTCGGGCATAATCGCCTTCCGGCTCCGCCATCCCGCCTTCATGCGGCCGGAGTTCTATACCGGCCGGGACGGCAACTACAACGCCCTTCCGGACATCACCTGGTTCGACGAGAGGGGCCGCAGTCCCGACTGGGCCAAGGTGGACAAGCGCCTGAGCTTCCGCCTGGACGGCAGCAGGGCGGACACCTTCGCCGACCGGGACGACAACGATTTTTTCATACTGTTCAACGCTTCCTCCGAGGGCGCGCTCTTTGCCGTGGCGCCCCCGGCGGAGGGCAGAAAGTGGTTCCGGGCGGTGGATACGGGCCTCGAAAGTCCCGATGACATCGTGGACCCGGGGCACGAGCGCTACCTCGCGGTGCAGGAGGAGTACTACCTTCGGGACCGAAGCATGGTGGTATTGCTGTCCAAGCGGATCTGATCACTCCGCGGCGGCGGGCAGGCGGACGGTGAATACCGTGCGTCCCGGACGGCTTTCGAAGCCGATGGTGCCGCCGTGGGCCTCCACGATGCGCCGGCTCAGGTCCAGACCGATGCCGGTGCCCGCCCCCTTCGGCTTCGTGGTGAAGAAGGGCGTGAAGACCTTGCCCTGCAGCTCTTCGGGTATGCCGCAGCCGGAGTCCTCTACGTCGACCCTGACCATGAGGGAGGGCGGAGCTTCCCGCTCGATGCGCAGGGTGAGCTCTCCGCCGCCCTCCATGGCCTGTACGGCGTTGTTGATCAGATTGACCCATACGCCGTTCAGCTGCTCCGCGTTCCCCAGCACCACGCCGCCGTCCCGGTAATCCCGCGTGATCTTGATGCTGCGCTTGGTCTGGCTGTAGTAGAGGGTGAGTATGGTTTCCAGTTCTTCCCCTATGGAAACCCGTTCGTTCTCCCGGCGGTTCTCGTACACCCACATCTTCATGGCCCGCACCGTCATGGTCGCCCGCTCGGCCGCGGTGCCCACCACCGCTGCGGTCCTGCCCACCAGGGCTATGGAGTAGGCGGCCTTGACGATCCTCCGCCCTCCGGCTAGGCCCGCTATGCGTTCGGCGAGACCCAGGTCCTCCAGGGGAACCCCGATATCCCGCAGGTCGTCGGCCAGCTCCCGGGCATCCGCGACCCCCAGCGCCTCAAGCCGGGAGACGAAGGCGGCGGCGGCCTTGCGGCCGGATTCTCCGGTTTCCGCCGCCAGCAGCAGGGTTTTAAAGAGGGCCAGCTCCTCAGGATCGGAGCAGTCGAAGAGGTCGAAGATGACGCGCTTGAGATCGGTATAGGAGTCGGCGAGGTTTCCCGTGGTGGACACGATGGCCGCCAGGGGGGTGTTCAGCTCATGGGCTACGCCGGCCGCCATGCGCCCCAGTACGGCGAGCTTCTCGGAGACGAGCATCTTCTCCATGGCGTGGGCCAGCTGGTCCGTGCGCTCCACCACCTGATGCTCCAGAGAGTCGTTCAGGGCTTTGATCTCCGCCGCCTTGGCGGTGAAGATGGCGGAAAGCTCCCGCAGCTCCCCGAAGCCCCGGGCTATCTTCGGTATCTCCGGCACCGGCGTGTCGGGTCCCCAGGCTCCCAGGGCGGCCACGAAGCGCTGGAGGGGAGAAAGCAGTGTTAGGTCCAAAACCACGAGCCGGGCCGCGAGGAAGAGGGCGAGGAGCACGAAGCCCAGGAGAAAGAGCCAGTCCAGGTAGCCGAGCAGATTCATCAGCTGATCCGCGGGGGTCAGCAGCACCAGGTCGACGTCCAGGGCGGTGCCGGCGCCCTTGGCCACCAGGTAGTCCTTCGCCCCGATGGGGACCGTCTCGCCGCTGTTGTGGCGGAGGATTTGGGTCGGCAGGTCTCCGCCCAGGG
>CAYUPG010000014.1:6386-24054 GCA_964446515.1 uncultured Treponema sp. | reverse complement strand
GTGTTGGGATTTTCCCGCCGGACCCTGTCCACGTAGGTCTTCCGGGCCGCAAGGCCCCCGGCCCGGGGGGCGCTCCAGGCGGGGCCGTCGGGATCCACCTTGCCGGAGAAGGCGTAGGGAAGGGGCTGGCCATGGGTGTCGTTGGTGGACAGGATGGTCAGGTCGAAGTCCTTGGCGGGCATGGCGGACAGCGGCAGAGCCGCCGCCGCGGCCAGTATAAGGACCGCGAGAACGAGTCTTCGGTTTTTCATTGGTTCCTCCTGCACTGTTGCCCTTAACTCTAAGCCGAAGGGCGTCTATTTTCCAATCAGCGCGGAGAGCTCCTCTCTCCCGGGCCCGGCGGCCGGAAGATACCACTCATCGGGGTAGGCATCCGCCATGAGGATGCCGAAGTGCGAGGCGTCGGCCTGGGTGGCGTGGGCCGCCCGGGCCGCCCTCTGGGGAACGGGCACCAGGTCCGAATACACGGAGGTCTGCCGGGGATCGACGCAGAGCAGGAGGGCCTCGACCTCGTGCCCCCCCGTTATCCGCAGGCGGTCGAGGGCGCGGCGGACCAAAAGGCCCGCCGCCTCGTGCTCGAAATGCTCCCGGGCCGCCGACGGCCCGTCGGGGGCCGCCACCACGCGGGGCTTGAGGGCGGCGATCGCCTCGGCCACCGCGGCGACGGCATCATCCCCGCCCCAGCCATTCAGGATATCATCGGGGCGGCGGCGGTCGCCCGTGCCGTTGTAGGGGTGGTTGCGGTAGCCCATGCGTATGTACCAGGAGGCTCCCAGGATGGAGAGGGCTTCCGCCGCCTCGCGGACCCTGAGGTCCCGCAGGTTCTCCCGCGGTCCGGCATAGTCGGAGCTGAAGATGCCCCCCTCCCCGTCGGTGAGGAGGAGAACGGCGGCGCTGAGTCCGGCCCGGTCGACATGGGCGATGAGGGCGCCGAAATCTAGGGATTCGTCGTCGGGATGGGCATGGATGAACAGGTAGTCCACGGCCGCCTCGGGTAGCGCGGTCCCGGGGGCCACCATCCGAACCCGTGCGGGCCGGGCCGTCTCCGGCGGCAGCTGAACCTGGGCCGGGCTCGCCTGGGGCGTCGGCGGCCCGGGCACTGCCTGCTCGTGGCGTTCAGGCATCGCCTGCGCCGCCGCGGGCGGAGCGGCCGCCGAAAGCTCCGGTGCGGGCCGCCCTCCTGGGCCGCTTCCGTGGCGGTACAACAGAAGGGCGGCGGCTGCGAGGATGGCCGCGGCGGCGACTCCCTGCAGCAGGCGGCGCAGGGGTACCGTCGGAACCGGCAGCACCGGCATCCGCCTCTGTTTCTTCGGCACAGGCAAAAGGGCAGGCTTGGGGGCCGATGCGGGGGGAGCGGCCTCCCGCTCAACGAAGCCCAGAAAGCGGATGCGCAGGTTTTTATAGCGGAGGGTGCCCTCCAGGGGCAGAGGACCGGCCTTGCGCTCCACGCCGCAGATGAGCAGGGTCACCCGGGACGAGACGGAGAGAGCGCCGGATTCCGAGCTTAGGATAAAGAGGGGCGGCGCGGAAGGGGTGCCGACTTTTCGGTCGGAACAGTAGGCGCCGAGATCGACTTCCCAGGGAGGGTGGTACGAGAACCGAACCGGGCCGGGGGAAAATTCCCGGACTTCGACGGAAGCGCCGGTGCGCAGCTCCAGCCTGAGGTACGGAACGGTCTCTCGGGTCTTGGGATTTTTACTGGATAAGCGCATCAAAAAAGGTGGCGCCTATCGGCCGGCGTATGCCGCAGGGCGATAGGCGGCAGTTGAACGCTAGTTGAAATCCTTTTCCAGGACGGTCTTGCGGCCGTCGGCCTGGGCGTTCTTCACGGCGCCGTCCACCAGGGCGCGCACCTTGTCGGAGAGGACGTCGATAACCGCGGCGGAGCACTTGAGCTCGGAACTTTCCTTGATATAAGCCTTAACCTTGGAAGCGATCACGAGGGTCTCTTTTTCTGCCATACGAACTCCTTGAATACTGAATATTCGGCAATATTACGCCGCCCAAGGCCCTCCTGTCGAGGCCCCCGCCGACTTTTTTCTAAAAACCCCCGGTGCACGCCCCGGACCGCCCCTCGGACGGCCGGGAGGGAAGGGATTACTTGTAGTAGAAATAGTTGTCCGCGGTGACGAGATCCGTCGCGGTGTTTCCGCCATCGTTAGGGCCGAGGATAATGCTGCGGAGGTCTAAGGTCCAAGTAGGTATGTAGTTGGTGATCTTGGCCGCGGCGAGGACCGCGCCGTCGCCACCCACCACCGCAGCGTGATAGTTGGAGGTATCCCGATAGAAGTAGACCGAGACCGGCGACCAGGAACTCCGCTCGTGGTCGGCGCTTGCACGAACTTGAGGGGCGGCGCCGGTATCCCGTATGTTCAAGGTCAGTCCGGCGGCGGTTCTGACGACCTGGGCCACCATCTGTTTCTGGAGATCACCGCTCTGCTGAAATCCGACGGAGGCGTAACCACCAGTGTTGAAGACCGTAGCGATATCCGCCTTCATCATTACTTTCTGTTCAGTCCCATAAGTATATAACTTACCGACCGAACCCCATTTCGCGGTGCTATCGGAGGCGGGTGTCGTAAGCACTCCGGCAGAAGCCCCTAAAACCAAGTCGCCGTAAGTAGTCCACCCGGAAAGGTTCGCAAACAGGTCAACTTCCGCCGGATTCAAGTCGTTCACGAAATAGTTGACCGTAACCGTTGACAGTGTCTTGCCGCCTGAGTCCTTTTCGGTGATCTCCAGGACGTTGAGGCCGGTCTGGGAGGCGGTGAGGACCGCCTTGTCGGTCACCGTTATCGACGAACCGTTCAGAGTCGCGCTCAGGATATTTGAGCTTCGGAACTCCAGGGTCGGCTTTCCGGTATACAGGCGGGACTGGGGAGAAACCACCACCAGATCGGAGGTCGCGTTCATAAGGGTTTCCGCGCAGGAGGAGAGTGAAAGCACTCCCGCGGCAAGCAGAATGGGCAGAGCGCAGAGGGCCGAAAGCGATTTCTTCATCCAAAACTCCTTTACTAGGCCGATGGCCCTACCGTTATCCGTTCAAAGGACCGCCCCTGTCAAGAGCCTCCGAGGCCCAGGATTTTATTCCCCATATCCTCCACATTGCGGCGGTTGGCTTCTCCCAGGTCGCGCAGGCGGGCGGACTCCCCCTGCACAAGGCGCAGGCGGTCGGCGATCTCGGCCACCTCGGCCCGTATGCCCTCGGCTATGAGGGAGACCGATTCCAGCCCCGCGGAGGACCGCTCGATGCCGGTCTTGGATGCGGACACCGAGGTCTCCGTCTCCCGCGTCAAGGTTGAAACCGTCTCCACCGCGGCGACCACCTCGTTGGAGCCCAGGGACATCTCCTTGATGCTCAAGAGCAGTTCCTCCATCATCTCCGCCAGCCCCTGCACCTCGGAGGCCATGTCGCGGAAGAAGTCCAGCACCGCCTGGCTCTGGTCCGCCACCGTGGCCACGGCGCCGTAGGTCTCCTTCAGGGCGTCCCCGATGAGGCGCGAGCTGTTTCCCACCTCGCCCGACAGGGCCCGTATCTGCCCCGCCACCACCGCGAAGCCCCGCCCCTGCACCCCCGCGTGGGCCGCCTCTATGGAGGCGTTCAGGCCCAGGAGGTTCGTCCGCTCCGCTATGTCCTCGATGAAGGCGCTCTTCTCTATCATCCGGTCCGCGGAGGCCAGAACCTTCCCTATCGCCTCCTTGATGGCCGAAAGCTTTTCTTCCCCCGTCCGGGAGAAGGCAGCCAGGCGCTCCACCGCCCCGTGCTTCTGCGAAGCCTGGGCCCCCATGCTGCCCACCGCGGCCGCCAGCTCCTCCATGGCCGATGACGCGGTGCCCACCTGCCTGTTGTAGTCCTGAAGGGTTTCCTGCATCGCCTCCTGGCGCCCCACGGCAAGCCTGTTCTCCCGGGAGGACTCTTCCAGGGCCGCCGCAAGGGATTCCATGCCGGCCAGTATCCGCCCCACCAGGGCTTCGAAGTCCCGCACCGCAGATTCCGTGGACCCGGACCCCTCGGCTATCTGCACGGCTATCTCGTCCGCCCGATTCCTGGAACTCGCGATGGTCGCGCTCAGGGTCCGGTAGTCCTCCCGGGCCCGACGCATCTGGGTCTCCACCGTCAGGATGAGACTGTTCTGGCTCCTGATTATGAGGGTCGCGAAGGCCGTCCCCAGGACCATCATCAGTATGGACATGATGAGGTTCTGGGAAGCCAGCACGGTGACCCTGTGGCCGTCCTGGGGAAAGGCGTCCAGGATGTAGAGCGCCAGGATGCCCGCCACGTTCAGGGATCCCATGGCGACGGCCTGGGAGACGCGGCCGGCCAGGAGGGCCGTCATGACCAGGAGAAAGCCGCCCAGGGTGCCGAAGACGTAGGTCTCGTAGACGGTTTGATAGGCGTCGAACTTGATCGCCGCGAAGAGCACCGCCCAGAGGCCGAAGATGACCAGGGAAGACGCCGTCCCGAGCCTGCCCCGGGCGATGAGGTACAGGGAGAAGGCGGCCAGCACCGAAAACAGCAGGCCCGCGGACCCCGCTACCACCGCCCCGGTGGCGATTATCGCGATCCCCGCGGCTAAGGATATAGCTCCGACGGCCAGGGAGGTCCAGACGAGCATGCGGCATTTGGTGCGCACCAGCAGGGAAGCGGTCTCGTAGGGCTTGCCGAGACGATTGAGCAGACGGGACAGTACTTGCTTCATGGAGCAATAGTAAGGGCAAAAGCGCCGACGCGCAACGGCACGCGGTGACCTGCGGACCCCGCCCATGCTAGTATCGGCGCATGAGAGAAAGCTGCTACCGCTGCAGACGTCCCGCGGAGGCCTGCCTCTGCGCCCTCACCCCTCCCATGGGGACGGCGGTCAAGCTGGTCGTACTGATGCATCCCCACGAGGTCCGCAGGGTGAAGAACGGCACCGGCAGGATCACCGCCCTGTCCTTCAGGGACGCGGAGATCATCGAGGGGGTGCGCTTCGACGGCCACCCCCGCCTGGAGGCCCTCCTCCGCGACCCGGCCTACCTGCCCATGCTGCTCTACCCCGGCCCGGGGTCCCGGGACTTGAGCCGCGGCGGCCTCCGCCCGGAAGACCTGGCCGGCAGGCGGCTCCTGGTTCTCCTTCTGGACGCCACCTGGCCCCTGGCCAAGAAGATGCTCCGGGAAAGTCCCGTCCTCCAGGCCCTCCCCCGGCTCATGTTCACTCCCGCGCAGAAGAGCCGCTGGGTCATCAAGCGCCAGCCGGGGGAACTGTGCCTCTCTACCCTGGAGGCTGTACACGAGCTGATGCTGGCCCTGGAGGCGGCGGGCCTGGGGGCCTACGAGCGGCCCGGACAGCTCCTGGCGGCCTTCGCGGCCCTGCAGGACTACCAGGTTTCCCGCAAGACCGGCACGGGCGCGGAGCAAACCGCAGTCCCGGGAGGTTCGGCCGGCTACCGGCCCCGGGCGAAGAAGAAGCGGGCGCTCTTTTTCCAGGACAAATCGTAGAATATTACTGATACAATAATATATATTTGAGGTACCTATGCAGGACGATAATAGACCCTGGAAGCGGAACGTCGGCGTATTCCTGGCGAGTCAGGCGGTGTCCCTCTTGGGCTCCGCCCTGGTGCAGTACGCCATCATGTGGCACATCACCCTGGAGACCAAGTCGGGCGTCATGATGACCCTCTACATCATCTGCGGCTTCGTGCCCACCTTCCTGCTCTCCCCCTTCGCGGGGGTTTGGGCGGACCGGTACAACCGGAAGACGCTCATAGTCCTGGCGGACGGCCTGATCGCCGCGGCCACGGCGGGCCTTGCCTTGGCCTTCATGGCGGGCTACCGCTCGACGGCCCTGCTCTTGGTGGTCGCCGCGGTGCGGTCCGTGGGAACCGCGGTCCAGGGGCCGGCGGTGGGAGCCCTGCTGCCCCAGATGGTGCCCCAGGAGAAGCTGACCAGGGTGAACGGCATCAACGCCGGAATCCAGTCCGCCATCACCCTCGGCGCCCCCATCGCCAGCGGTGCCCTCCTCACCTTCACCGCCATAGAATATATATTCTTCATAGACGTGGTCACCGCCGCCGCCGCCATGGCCCTCCTCCTCTTCGTCCTAAAGGTAGCCCCCCACGCCAAGGCTGCCCAGAAGGCCGGCACCGGCTACCTTCAGGACATGGCGGAGGGCTTCCGCTACATACGGGACCACCGCTACCTCCTGTCCTTCTTTCTCTACGTCGGAGTGTTCTTCTTCCTCATCACCCCCGCGGCCTTCCTGACGCCCCTGCAGACCGCCCGCAGCTTCGGGAGCGACGTTTGGCGGCTCACGGCCATAGAGATCGTATTTTCCGTGGGAATGATGGCGGGGGGCGGCCTCATCGCCGCCTGGGGAGGCTTCAGGAACCGCATGCGCACCATGGTGGCGTCCAACGTCATCATGGCCCTCTGCACCATCGGCCTTGCCCTGGCTCCTCATTTTTGGCTCTACCTGGGCTTCATGGGCATCTTCGGCGTGGCCCTGCCCCTGTACAACACCCCCTCCATGGTGATGATCCAGGAGCACGTGGAGGAGAGCTTCATGGGCCGGGTGTTCAGCGTCCTGTCCATGCTGTCCACCTCCCTCATGCCCCTGGGCATGCTGATCTTCGGCCCCCTGGCGGACGGCATGCGGATAGAATGGCTGCTTTTAGGTTCCGGGGCGGCCATGCTGCTCCACGCGGTCTGGGTGCCGACGAACAAGCGGCTCATGGAGGCGGGCGTTCCGGTGGCGAGGGAGCCGCAGGCCGCCCCCGCCTCCATCGATTAAAAGAAGTCCTTGCGGTAGACCCGGCGGCGCTTGTGCTGCCGGGCATCGTAGAATTTCCAGAAGCTGCGCACCGCCGCGTTGTCCTCGAGCTCGGCGCTGGTCTCCGCCCAGCGGACTCCCCGACGTATGGCCGCTGCGGTTATCTCGTTCATCAGTATGGCGTTGAGGCCCAGGTTCTGCAGGTCCTTCCGCACCGCCACCAGGTACAGGTCCAGGATTTCGACCCGCTTCATGGCCGCGAGGAAGTGGAAGATTCCGAAGGGGAATAGGCGCCCCTTGGCCTTTTGGGCCGCCCGGCTGAGGCTCGCCATGGCTATGCCCACCGCGGCGGGGCGTCCCTCCGCATCCAGCACCAGTTTGGTGAAGTCCGGGTCAATGAAGGAGAAGAAGCGGCGCGTGTAGAGGTCCATCTGGCGGTCCGTGGGGGCGACGTAGCCGTACAGGTCGGCGTAGGAATCCGCAAGGAGGGCGAAGATGTCCCTGATGTAGGGCTTGAAGGCGGCGCTGGTCTTGGCTTCCAGGATGCGCAGGTTCCTGCGCTTCAGCACCAGCTCGCTCACCCGGAGCACCTTCTCCGGTATGCCCTCCGAGGGCACCGTCACCAGGTATTCCACCCAGTCGGCGTCCTTTCGGTAGCCCAGGCGCTCCAGATGGGAACGGTAGTAGTCCCTGTTGTAGAGCATGGCGAAGGTGGAGAGCTCCTCGAACCCTTCCACCAGGAGCCCCTCCTTGTCGAAGTCGGTGAAGCCCATGGGGCCCACCAGGGCGTCCATGCCCTTTTCCCGGACCCAGGCCTCGGCGGCGGCGAAGAGGGCGTCCGCCGTTTCCCCGTCGTCCTCGAACTCCAGCCACCCGAAGCGGCCGTGCCTGTTGCCCCACCGCTCGTTCACCCGGTGGTTGACGATGGCGGTGATGGTCCCGGTCAGGCGCCCGTCCCGCTCGGCCAGCCAGGTCGCGGCTTCGCAGAACTCCAGGGCGGGATTCTTCTTCCTATCGAAATTCTCCAGCTCGTCGGAGATCAGGGGGGGCACCCAGTTCGGGCTGTCGGAATACAGGTCGAAGGTGAATTTGAGCGCGGCGCGGTAGTCCGCCTTACGGCGGGCCTCTCTAACGGTTACAGGCATGGCTGCTCCTCGGGGCAAAAGTGTAGCATGGTTTCGGCGATTCCGGTGTATACTTTCCTCCATGGAAACGAAACCCCTGTCGGCCTTCGAGCCCCTCCTGGCGGCCTACGGAAAGCGCAGGCATCCGCTGGAGTACAAGAACCGCTATCAGCTCCTGGTCATGGTGGTCCTATCCGCCCGGGATTCGGACCGGCACATCAATGCCCTGGCCCCCGGCTTCTTCCAGGCCTTTCCCACCATGGCCCACCTGGCCGCGGCCACGGGAGCGCAGGTTCTCTCCCTCATCTCGGACGTCACCGACTGCCGCAACAAGGCGGAGCGCCTCTGCGCCACCGCCCGCAGGATAGGCCGGGACGAAGACATCCCCCGCCGTCTGGATGCGCTGGTGGACTATCCGGGGATAGGAAGAAAATCGGCCAACGTGATCATCCGGGAGTCCGGGGACGAGGCGGAGGGCATAGTGGTGGACCTCCACGTGGTGCGCACCGCCCCGAGGATAGGCATCGCCTCGGGGACGAATCCCGAGCGCATCGAGCGGAGCCTTATGGCCTTCTTTCCCCGGGAGCGGTGGAACGAGGCGGGCATGGCCCTCTCCTTCCTGGGCCGGGAGATATGCCGCCCCACCCGCCCCGCCTGCGCCACCTGCCCCGTCGCGTCGGTCTGCAGCTACCGGGCCGCCGCCGCTCCCCGCTAGGGGTACGCCGCAGCTCCGGGGTGCGGCACACCCCCGGGGTGTGCCGCTTCCCGTAAGGTCCCGTTCGTGCTATCTTCTCCGGCGGCCCGGGGCTTCTCGGCCCGGGTCAATACGTACATCGAGGTTTACATGAGCGTCAGTACCCAACCCGAGGCGGTTCGCGTCGCCGACACCACCGGCAACCCCGCCCCCCTGGGCCTCATCGGCTTCGGCATGACCACCGTCCTGCTGAATCTCCACAACATCGGCCTGTACCCCGTGGACTCCATGATCATGGGCATGGGCATCTTCGTGGGCGGCCTTGCCCAGGTCATCGCCGGCACCCAGGAGTGGAAGAAGAACAACACCTTCGGCGCCACCGCCTTCACCGCCTACGGCGCTTTCTGGATGGCCCTGGTGGCCGCCTGGACCCTGCCCAAGATCAGCTTCTTCGCGGTGAACGCCGCCACCCAGCAGGCCACGGTGATGCCCCTGGCCGCCGCTTCCGGCGAGCTGGACATGGCCTTCTTCCTCTGCCTCTGGGGCCTCTTCACCCTGGGCATGTTCTTCGGCACCCTCAAGATGAGCCGCGCCCTCCAGGTCGTCTTCGGCACCCTCACCGCCCTCTTCTTCCTGCTGGGCCTCCGGGATTTCCTGGCCGCCGGCTCGCTCCCCGCCATGAGCGCCCTCGTGGGTCTCTGCGCCGGCTGGGTGGGCATCGTCTGCGGTCTCTCCGCGGTCTACGCCTCCATCGCCCAGGTCCTCAACGAGGTCTACGGCCGAGCCGTGCTGCCCCTGGGAACCGCCAAGAAGTGATGCTTCCGGGCCGCCCCGCGGCGGCCCGCCCTGTCCGCTTGACTTTTTTTTGCCCGTCGATTATACATGTATTGAACACGTTCAATACGGAGACAAGCAGTGGGAGAGAGCATACAGGAGCGGCTGATCGATGCGGCGGAGCGCCTCATGCGCTCGGGAAGGACGGCCGCCGAGCTGACCACCCGGGAGATCGCCGCGGAGGCCAAGGCGAGCATAGGAACGGTCAACTACCACTTCGGCTCCAAGGACGCCCTCCTGGCCAAGGCGGCGGAACGCATCTTCGCGGACTTCGCGCCCCGGTGGACCAGCGTGGTGGAGGCGGCCAAGGCCGCCGCGTCCCGGGGCCTCGGCGACCGGGACGTCTTTGCCGCCGCCGCCGGGGAGCTCAAGGCCCTGCTCAAGGATTTGGCGGAAACCATAGGCGTCACCGCCGAGGGGAGCGAGTTCACCCTGAGAAGGGAACTCATGGAAGGGGAGCTGAGCACCACCAAGTTCCTGGCCGGCATTCTAAAATCGGTCGCGCCTGCGGGCGCGGATGAGCGGGAACTGCGCTGGGCGGCCTTCTTCATCGTAGCGCCCCTGCAGCTGCTCTTCCTCAGGCGGGAATGGCTTTCCGAGTGGACCTGGACCAATCTCGACGATAGAATTGAACGGGACAGGGTCATCGACTTCATCGTGGATAGGATATTGGAGCCCTTCGCCGGAGAACCGGGAAAGGCTCTGGAAATAACTCGCTAGGCGGGTGAAGGCCCCTCGCGCCCAGGCGGAGCAGGCCGTAAGCCTACCGGAGGAGACACTATGGACTCTATCGGGCTCTTCAATGAGCGCAACGGGGCGTTCTTCGCCCGGGCCGCAAAGGCGGCGTTCCGCAGCTTTGCCCGCTTGGGCCCCGCGGCCGCCCTTCGGCGCATCGCCGGGGCGCAGCGCATGCTCGCCTTTCAGAGGAAGCAGGCGGCGCTCCGGGCGGCGGCCGCCCGGGAGGGCAAGGCGGTGCCGGGCATCCTCATCGCATCCCTCACCCGCAGGTGCAACCTGGCCTGCGCGGGCTGCTATTCCAACGCCCTGCGCTCCGCTCCCTCCCGGGAACTGCCGGACGACCGCTTCGTCGAGCTCTTCGCCGAAGCGGTGGACCTGGGGGTGGGCACCCTCATGCTGGCGGGGGGAGAACCCCTGCTCAGGCGGCCGCTGCTGGAGGCGGCAGCCCGCTACAAGGGCCTGGCGGTTCCCGTATTCACCAACGGAACCCTGGTGGACGGCGACTACCTGGACCTCTTTTCCCGGGGCGGCCTCATCCCCGTATTCTCCGTGGAGGGGGACTCGGCCTTTACGGCGGAGCGCCGGGGAGCGGGCATCCACGAGCGGGTCCTGGACCACACCCGGGAGCTGGGGCGGCGGGGGGCCCTCTTCGGCTTCTCCGTCACCCTGACCTCCGCGAACGCCGACCTGGTCCTTTCGGAGCCCTTCCTCGCGGGCGTGGCGGATTCCGGCGCCGCGGTGCTCTTCCTGATCGAGTACGTCCCCGTGGACGGCTCGGACCACCTGGTGCTCAGGGACGAACAGAAGGCGGACCTGTCCCGAAAAGGACGCTTCGACGCCTACCCCTTCATGACCGTTTCCCTTCCGGGGGACGAGGAAGCCTTCGGCGGCTGCCTCGCCGCGGGGCGGGGCTTCGTCCACATCGCCGACGACGGCGCCCTGGAAGCCTGCCCCTTCGCCCCCTATTCGGACACGTCGGTGGCGGAGCGCAGCCTGGCCGAAGCCTTGGATTCGCCCCTCATGCGGGCCATACGGGAAAAGCACGGGGAGCTCACGGAGACCAGGGGCGGCTGCGCCCTCTGGAACAAGAAGGGATGGATAGCCTCCCTGGGAGCCTGCGCCGCCCCGGACGCGGGGCGGGCGGCGCCCCTGGGAGCCTAGAAACGGAAGTCTCCGAAGGCCTCGTACATCGCCCGGATGTTGTCCAGGGGGGTGTCGCGGCCTATCTCGCCGCAGGCGATGATGCCTCCCTTGGCGGAGCCTAAAGCCCTGAACAGGGAAGCGATGTGGCTCTTAACCTCCGCCGGGGTGCCGAAGGTCATGAGGTTCTGCCGGTCGATGTCGGTGCGGAAGCAGACCGAACCCCGGAAACGGCGGCCCACCTCATCGTTGCCCATGCAGTTGGATTGGCAGTTGATGACCGACGCGCCTGAGTCGATGAGGTCTCCGATGATATCGATGATGAATCCGTCGGAGTGGAAGTGCACGTCCTTGCCGGCCGACCGAACCTTCTCGAACATTCGCTCATAGCAGGGCTTAAAGAAGCTCCGCCAGAGCTCCGGATTGATCATCAGGGCCGTCTGGGTTCCCCAATCGTCGGCGAAGTGTATGCCGTCGTAGTCCAGGGCAAGGAACTTGTCCACCATCCTGAGGTTGAACGCCAAGAGGTCGTCCCGGAGCCGGTAGGCCGCGTCCTCACCCGAGACTATATCCATCAGCAGTTCCTCGAAGCCCCGCAGCTCCTGCATGGTTTCGAAGAAGGTTATCCATCCGCCCCGGGAATACCAGCGCTCGTCGGCGCCGGTCATGTGCCCGGAGTACAGCCGGTATTGGGGCGGAGCCACAGGGAAATCGGGCCAGACGAAGGATTCGTACTTGGACCAGTCGGTCAGGGGCTTCTCCACCGGCAGCCCGTATTCCCCGTCGTCGGAACTTTCCCATATCACCCCGAAACCGTCGGCATGGCGCCCCTTGCGGTAGTAGGGAGGAAACTTTTCCACCGGCAGATCCGGCAAGAAATCCCACCCGAAGTCTTCGTGCACCTCCCTGAGGATATCGCGAAGGGCATCCCCGTAATGGAGCAGGGCCGACGGCAGGATAGCATGGGATACGGGGGGCCTGTCGGGATAGTCGAAATGGATCGCCCGCTTGACCCGTTCGCGGCTGCTCATGGCTGCCATATCATTTCCCCTCCTTGGAGAGCTGTATCTGGTTCAGGAGCACCGCCCCCAGAATGAGGCCGCCCTTTACGACGTACTGCCAGTACTCGTTCACGTTGAGCAGGGTCATGCCGTTGATGATGACTCCAAGAAAGATGACCCCTATGCAGGTCTTGGCGATGCTCCCCGAGCCGCCCTGCATGGAAACGCCGCCTATGATGACCGCGGAGATGACGTCCAATTCCCAGCCCCGTGCGGCCGTGGGGGTTCCGGACATGATCTGGGAGGAGACCAGGATGCCGGAGAAGAAGGAGCAGAGGGACGCGATGCCCATGACCAGGGACTTGATCAGGGCCACCGGTATGCCCGAAAGACGCGCCGCCTCTGCGTTGCCGCCGATGGCGTAGACCGCCCGGCCGAAGGACGTATAGTTGGCGACGAAGAAAAATATCCCGAAGACCGCCAGGAACAGTATGGCCGGGAAGGGCACGGATCCCAGGTAGCCTCCGCCCAGGAAATTGAACTCCTCGGGGTACGGGGTGATCGGAAAGCCCTTGGTCAGGAGGTTGGCGGCCCCCGTCAGGGCGGTCATCAGGGCCAGGGTGGTTATGAAGGAGGGGACGCGCCACCGGGTCCTGAAGAGACCCGTGAACATGCCGACGCCGAAGCCGACGGCCAGGGAGGCAACGACGGCCAGGGGCAAGACGGCGCCGAAGGGGAGACCCGCTCCGGTCGGACCCAGGCGGCGGACCAGGAAAGCGGTGAGGCAGCCGGAGAAGGCGACCGACGATCCGACGGAAAGATCGATCTCCCCGGAAATGATGACGAGGGTCATGGCGAAGGCGATGATGCCCTGCATGGACACGTTCCGCAGCACGTTCAGCGCATTGTCGGCGGTCAAGAAGCCCGGGGCGCTGATGCCGAACACCACGATGAGGACGAGGAGGCTCAGCTCCAGCATAAGGTCACGCAGGCGCAGGCGGCCCGCTCTTAGTATCGATGTCATCTCACTTCTCCTCGCAGGCCGGCACGGCCGCATCGCCCATGCACAGCGCGTAAAGTTCTTCAAGTTCTACGGATGCCGCATCCCGTTCGGCCACTATCTCTCCATCGCGCATAACCAGTATGCGGTGGCAGACCTCCACCAGTTCCTCCAGCTCCGTGGACACGAAGATGGAGGAAAGGCCCTTCCGGCTGAGATCCCACATGATCTGGAACACCTGCTGCTTGGCCTGCACGTCGATGCCCCGGGTAGGTTCGTCGAAGAACAGGATCTCGGGCTCGTTGTTCAGCCAATTGCCGATGACGACCTTCTGCTGGTTCCCCCCCGAAAGGGATGAAACCGGATTCTCCAGGTGAGCTGCCTTGATGGCCAAAGTTTGGACCTGTCGGGCCGCGGCGGCGGACTCCGCCTTCTTCGTGATGACGCCTCGTCGGGCTATGCGGCCCATGCCCGCCAGGGACATGTTGGCCCGTATGGACAGGCGCTGGACCAGGCCCTCTTCCTTGCGGTTCTCGGGCGTCATGGCCAGCCCTCTGGCCTTCATGCCCCCGGGGCCCGTACCCGGCGGAACCGCAACGCCGCCGACGACCACCGAACCCGAGTCGTAAGGGTCCGCTCCGAAGATTGAGCGCAGGAGCTCCGAACGTCCCGACCCGAGCATGCCGGCGATGCCCAATATTTCTCCCTTCCTGAGCTTAAGGTCCACGGAAGAGAAGCGTCCGTGCCGCCCCAGGCCCTCGGCGGCGAGCACTATCTCCTCGCCGACCATCAGGTCCTCCGGACGGCGGCGGAGCTCCGTCTTGCCGAACATGAGCTCCACTATCTTGGCGGGGGTAGCGTCGCAGATGGGCAAGGCGCCCACGAACTTGCCGTCCCGCAGGACCGTGACGTCGTCGGCGATCTCCGGAAGCTCGTGGAGCCGGTGGGTGATGTATATGACCGCCACGCCCCGGGCCTTCAATTTATGGACGAGCTCGAAGAGGCTCTTGGTCTCGTGCCTGGCCAGGGCGGAGGTCGGTTCGTCCAAAAGCAGGACCGAGGGGTCGAAGCTCATCGCCTTGGCTATTTCCACCATCTGCTGGCGTCCAACGGAAAGGGAGGACACCACGGCGTTCTCGTCGATATCCACATGCAGGGCATCCAGGAGCGCCCTGGCCTGCGACCTGACCCCGCGCCAGTCCACCGCCCCGCGATGCCGGGGCAGCCTGCCCAAAAAAATATTCTCCGCCACCGTGAGCTTGGGTATCAGGGACAGCTCCTGATAAACCGTCGCTATGCCCTGCCTAAAGGCATCCTGGGGCCCGTGCAGCGCCACCGGCACGCCGTCCACCAGAATGGTCCCGGCCCCCGGCTTCTCGGCGCCGGAAAAAATCTTGATCAGAGTGCTCTTTCCCGAGCCGTTCTTCCCGATCAGGGCGTGGACCATACCGCCCTCGAAGCGGGCGCTGAAATCGTCCAGCGCCACCGTACCGGGATACACCTTTCTGATGCCCCGGCATTCCAACGTTCCTGCCTTCATGATGCTCCCTGAGGGGGCCGGCGGCACAAGCGCCGCCGGCCCATGGACGGTCGGCGTCCCTAGTTCGTGAACTTCTTCAGATCTTCCTTGAATTTCTTGACGCCCTCGGGATCCGCGCGGACAAGGGTCTTGCCGGGCACTATCACCGTCTTGTTCACCGGTTCTCCCCGTATGGATTTGACCAGGTACTCGACGCTCATATAGCCCATGAGGTAGGGCTGCTGGCCGGTTACCGCCTGAAGAATGCCGTCGGAGGAAAGGAGGAAGTCGGCGATCTGCTCGGAGGCGTCGATGCCGAAGACGGCGATCTGTCCGGACTTGCCGGCGTTCTTAACCGCCATGACCGAGCCCACGGTTCCGCCGTCGTTGGCGCCGTAGATGATGTCGATGTCGGGGTTGGCGGTGATGATGTCCCCGGCCCTCTTGATGGCGTCTTCCGTGAGCCAGGCATCCTGCTGGGCTACGACTTCCACGCCGGGAAGATCCTTGATCTGGTTCAGGAAGCCGTTGACCCGCTCGTCGGAGATCTCGGGCAGCAGGGCCTTGAAGCCGAGGGTCGCGACCTTTATCTTCGCCTTCCCCTTGAGCTTCTCCTGTATGTAGGCCCGGGCGGCCTTGCCGCTGCCCGTGCCGAGCTCGGTCTGGCTGGAATTGATGTAGGAAACCTGGAAATCCGCGTTCAAGGGGGAGTTGTAGGTCACCACCTTGATTCCCTTGTCGTGGGCGCGCTTGAGGGCCGCGACGCTTGCGGAGGCGGAGAGGGGCGTTATGGCGATGCCGTCCACGCCGCGGGTGATGTAGGTGTTGACCAGCTCGATTTCCTTATCGGGCTTGTTGTAGCTGTTCGCCTCGAGCAGCTCCGCGCCGTAGGCCTTGGCTGCATCCCGCATGCCGATGTGGATGATGCGCATGAACTGATCTTCCTGGAAGATGATGCCCGCAATTGTGAGCTTCTTTTCTCCTCCGGCGCTTTCCTTGCCGCCCGCAGCGAAGGCGGCTGCGGCGCAAAGAGCCAGAAGAACGATGGCGATCCTTTTCATGGATTCCTCCTTGTATGCTTGGACTCCCAGGGAGCCCTCGGGCTTCTTGAGCCCTGCAAGGGATAGAGCAAGTAACGTGCCAAATATCAATAAACTGTCACATAAAATAGTATATACTTATAATAGTTAGAGTTAAAAATTGCATACAGTGATAGCGGTCCAGCGCGGGTTTGAGTTATGCCCCTATCGGGCCGGATACCGGATACCTGGGTATCCACCGGCGGCCGAACCGGTATCCGGCTGCGGCGCCTATTCGGCGTCCAAGCCGTATTTCCGCGCCTTTAGACGAAGGGTCTTGCGGGTGATGCCCAGAGCCGCCGCGGCCCGGGTCTTGTTGCCCCCCGCCGCGTCCAGGGCCCGGAGTATGATCTCCCGCTCCGCCCCCGCGGCGGCGTCCCGGGACGCGTCGATCAAGGCGCGGGGAGCGGCGGAGCCGGGAGCAGGGACGGACGCCGCTTCGGATTCTCCGCAGCCCTCCTCCAGGCCCCGCACTTTCAGCACCTCTCCGGACAGCAGGACCGATAGGTTCATCACGTTCTGCAGTTCCCGTATGTTGCCGGGCCACGGATAGGCGCAGAGGCGATCCATGGTCCGGCCGTCCACCGCCGGTCGGGGCTTTGCGTACTTTTCGGAGAACTTGGCAAGAAAATGGTCCACCAGCAGGGGGATGTCCGCGGGCCTGCGGCGCAGGGGGGGCAGATGAACATGGACGACCTTGATCCGCCAAAAGAGGTCCGAGCGGAAGAGCCCCTCGCGCATGGCCTTTTCCAGGTCCTTGTTGGTGGCGGAGATGAAGCGCAGGTCCGCCTCTATGCGCTTGGTGCCCCCCAGGCGCTCGAAGCTCCGCTCCTCCAGGACCCGCAGAAGCTTCGCCTGCACCTCCAAGCCCATATCCCCGATCTCATCCAGGAAAAGGGTGCCGCCGTCGGCGACTTCGAGCTTTCCCAGCTTGCGCTCCACCGCTCCCGTAAAGGCTCCCCGCTCATGTCCGAACAGTTCGCTCAGCAGCAGGGTTTCCGAGAGGGCGGCGCTGTTGACGGCGACGAAGTTTCCCGACCTGCGGGAGCCGCGGTAATGGACATACCGGGCAAGCACTTCCTTTCCCGTGCCGCTCTCTCCCGTTATGAGCACCGCGGCGTCCGTGTCCTTAACCGCATCCAAAGTCGCCACGATCTCCGCCATGGCCGCATCGGCGCTCACCAGATCCCGGTCCCCGTCGATGCTCCGCAGCTCGGAGCGGAGGTACTCGTTCTGCGTCTTGAGGCGCCTGAGCTCTATCACCCGTTCTATGGACGCCAAAAGCCTATCCGTATCCACGGGCTTGGTGAGGTAGTCGGCGGCGCCCCGCTTCATGGCATCCACCGCATCCTGCACCGTGGCGAAGCCGGTGATCATGATGCAGGGAACCTGCTCGCCCCTCAGGGTGTCCAGCAGCGCCAGGCCTCCCGGGCCGGAACCCAGCCGCACATCCAGGACCGCCGCGTCAAGGCTGCGCTTTTCCATATGGGCCAGGGCTTCCCCCTCGGAAGCGGCTTCGAGAGGCGTGTAGCCTCGCCGTCCGAAAAACAGGGCAAGGCCCGAGCGGATGCCCTCTTCATCGTCCACGATCAGCAGCGTGCCCTTAGACATTCCCGCCCTCCCCCATGCCGACGCGTCGACGCCGGGGCAGCCGGACGCGGAACACGGTTCCTCTCCCTGCGGCGGCATCGATCTCGATGGTCCCGCCCCTCCGGGTCACAATGCCATAGGCCACCGATAGACCCAATCCCGTACCGCCGGGCTTGGTGGTGAAGAAGGGATCGAAG
>CAYUPG010000014.1:0-6376 GCA_964446515.1 uncultured Treponema sp. | reverse complement strand
TATGCCGCAGCCGTCGTCCTCTACCTCCAGAATTCCTTCCTCCCCGGCAGGATACACTGAGACCCGCACATTTCCCTCGGAGCCCACGGCATCCGCCGCATTGACCAGCAGGTTTATGGCGACCTGCTTGAGCTCATCCGCCCCTGCGGCCACCGGAAGGGATTCCGGGCAATGCAGGTCGAAACGGACTCGGCGGCCCCCGCGCACGGTGAAACGGACCAAGGCTACCGCATCTCTGCACAGGGCCGCAAGATCGGACCGCGCGTCCGCGGTATGCGCGTCCGAATCCGGGCCGGAGGCGGAAAAGTCCAGAAGGTCCCGCACTATCCTGCCGATGCGCAGGGTTTCCGCCTCGATCAGACGCAAAAGGCCCGCATCCTGCTCCCGGGCGTCGTCCTTTAGATTCCTCACGTTGATGAGTATGGAGGCCAGGGGATTGTTGATCTCATGGGCAACCCCCGCGGACAGTAGGCTCGTAACGGCCAGCTTTTCCGCCAGAAGTATCCTATCCTCGGAAAGGAGCCGGGAGCTGATATCCTCCATTCCGACGGCGCAGCCCCTGCCGCCCGATTCCAGCTCCACCGGAAAGATGCGCACTTCGAGGGTCTTTCCTCCGGTGCGCCGGATGCGGCGCTCGATTCCCGGACCGCCTTCGAGCACCTGGTTGATGTCCTCGACCAGCGCGGCGTCCATCACCTCCGGAGGCAGCAGATTGACCGGAAAATCCATGAGCACGCCCTCCTGAACCCCCACCAGGCGCATGAAGGCGTTGTTGATCTTCCGTATGCGCAGGTCCCCGTCGACTATCATAAGGCCGGAAGGGATGGACTGAATGATGCGCTCGGAAAGGACGCCCAAGCGGGAAATTTCCTCCCGATCCTGGACAAGGCGTTCCGTCAGGCGGGCGAACCCGGCAGAGAGGCTTCGCAGTTCGGGCACCCCGGGGTCCGGAGGGGCCGGCAAGGGCGTATCGAAGGAAAAGGAATCCATGACCCTGGCCAGCTGCACGACGGGGTGGGAAATGTTGCGGGAAAGCGCGGCGCCCACCAGGGCGGCGGCGACGGCGGACATGAGGCTGCCCACCAGAAGCCAAGCCCGCACCGCCGCGAGCCGGTCCGCGTACTGCCGGTCGGAGAGAAGGGTGACCAGGCGCAGGGGTTCTTCTCCCAGGGGAGTCGCGACCATGCCCACGGTCCGGATCGCCGCATTGTAGCTTCCTTCGCCCAAGCGCAAACCGTAACGCTCAGTATAGGGCTCAAGAAATTTGGCCGGCACGATATCCTCTTCGGGAACCAGGCCCGCGGTGTTGCCGGAGACGTAGCGGTTGCCGAGGTAGAGGGCCACCGAGACGGAAAGGTCCGGAGCCAAGCGGAGGGCGAGGGACTCGGATAGATGCTTGACCAGGTAGAGCACCGGATCGTCGGCGTTCGGCCCCAAGGGAAGACCCGCGTAGAGGGAAGGACCCCGGCCGCCCTCGGACATGCGGATGAAGGGACCGGAAATCGGCTTTGCGGGACGCCGCGTAGCCGGCCCGTGGGCCCCTTCCCCGCTTATTCCCACATCCACGCTCCGGTACGGATCGGCGATGCGCACCCAATCGATGCCGAGGAGGGTGAACCGGCTCTTGACCAGGTCCTCAAGATCCCGGCCGCTCCGAAAGGCCGACCGGAGTTCGGCCTTTCCGCCCTCGTCGCCGTCGAGGCGCACCGCAGGCACCCAGAGCAGGCGGGACCATCGGTAGAAATTTTCCGCCGTGATTTCCGCCTGGGCGGCGAGCTCCCTTCTGGCCTCCTCCACATTGCTGCGCCGTATCAGATTGGTGATGAAGAACCCGGTGAGCAGAGCCTGGAGCAGGATAATGGTGAAGAAGGAGAGCAGGGTCCGCCACAGCAGGCTCATGGGGCGAACTCCCGTTCCAAGTAGGCTCCTAAGGCAGATCGGGGCAGCACCTCGAAGTCCACCGACTGGAAGCGGGGCACCGCGTTGCCCCGCAGCGCCTTGAGTCCCGCCGCCACGGCCGCACGGCCCATGGCCTCGGGGCGCTGATCCACCACGACGTCCACCGCGCCGCGCACCGCCGCTTCCCGGGCGGCCCCCTCCAAACCCCAGGAGATGAAGCGGACCGTTCCCGCCAGACCGGTATCGATAAGGGCCTCCGCCAGAGCGGCGGAGCTTTCCCTATTGGTCCCCATGGCAAAATCAATTTCCGGATATGTTCTCAGGAAGGAAAGGACCTGATCGTAGCTGCGGCGGTAGACATGGTAGCCGTAGTCCACCCCCATTCCCCGCATGGCCGGATGCTCCGCAACGACGCCGAAGAAGCCGTAGAGGCGGGACTCCGCCGCCCTGCAGTCGGGGCTGTTGGTGTGGACGTATACCGTTCCCTGATGCTTGGCCGCCGCGGCGGCCAGGCTCAAGGCCCGGCGGGCGGCGGTGACGTTGTCGGTCCCCACATGGGCGGTCAGGTAGCCGTCCTCTCCCTGGGGATCGTAATC
The DNA here is from genome assembly GCA_964446515.1 of uncultured Treponema sp. Taxonomy (GTDB): domain Bacteria; phylum Spirochaetota; class Spirochaetia; order Treponematales; family Breznakiellaceae; genus CAYUPG01. Next base: position 3,881 of record CAYUPG010000014.1, on the reverse strand, counting down.
CCCGGTGCCCATATAGCCGTCCAGGGTAAGGATCACGGCTCCCCTTCGGGCAAGCCGGCGCAGAGGCTCCCGCAGCGCCTCGGAATCGGCGGGCATCACCAGAACGAGGGAAGGAAGGTATGCTCGATCGGCCTCGATGCGCTCCAAGGCCGCGCGCTGGAAATCAAGGACGGCCGCGGAAGAAGGGACCGCTTCGCTGCGGAGGCGGATGCCGTGGCCGCTGCCCTCGAGCCGGATCCCGCGCTCCACCGCCGCCTCGAAGTGCCCGGATCCGGAGGGAAGGAAGAAAACGTCCACGGCCTCCCCAGGACGGGAGGCCGCACAGGAGGACAGAAGCATTAATCCCAGGACTAGGGCAATACCGTACCGCACGGCAGGGAGTATACCATAGACCTCAAAAAACGATATCCCACCCCTCGATCTTGGCCAGGATCTCGAAGGGCTTCACGAAGTCCCCGTAGACCACCGAGGCGTGGTGGGCGATGCCGTTGCGGACCACCGTGTCGAGCACCTCGGCCACCGGCCGGTCGAAGACCGCCTTGAGGTAGGTTCCCTTGAGCAGCTTGTCCATGGGGACCGCCCGGGCCCGGTCCAGGAAGAGGCGGAAGCGGCCGTCGCAGGAGTCCAGGCGGAGTATGGACAGCTCGCCGCTCTTGAGGACGAAATCCGCCGTGACCCCTTTGCCGCCGGCGAAGTAGGTGTCCAGGGAGCGGACGCACTTGCCGTCCCAGAGATTGCAGGGCGCCACGCCGCAGTGCCAGAAGAGGGCGTGGTTCTGCTCCAGGTCCACCTGGGAGAAATCGAAGAGGAAGGGCGTTTCCGCCCCCACGGCCCGGTGGGCCAGCATGGACAGGGCCCCTTCCACGTCCCCCTCGCAGGCCAGGATGCGCCGCTCGGACTGCAATAGGCTCATGGCCGCGCAGGGGCTGATGCCGAAGGTGGCGGCGAACTCGGGCCAGCAGCGTATGGCCAGGGCGTCAAGACGCTTCTCGTCCAGGAAGCCTTCCAGCTTGGCGGAAAGCTGGGCCACCCGCTCGAGCTGCTCGGCGCTGATGCCCGAAACGTCGAAGACCGAGGCGAGCTGCTCCTTCCGCACGGCCACCGCGGAGTCCTCCACTTTGCGGCCGAAGATGTCCTCCAGCTCGAAGTGGTCCAGGAGCACCCCCGTCTCCCGATAGAGCGGCAGGTCCGCGGTGGACAGGTTGAAGAAGCCGTGGGCCCGGTAGCCCGCGATGCCCACCCGGGCGGTGGAGAGGGCCACCCGCACCCGCACGGCGTCCACCCAGTCCGCATCGATGTCCTGCCGGACCACGACCCGGTAATTCCGTATCCCCGCCTTGTAGAGGTTCGAGGCGTTGAGGTTCACCCCGCACACCGAATTGAGCCGTATCTTGCCCCCGTCGTAGGGCAGCTCCGGGAGCCCCCAGAGCAGGAAGGGCTTCTTGACCGCCTTGGCGATGATGAGGGCCAGATGGCCCAGGTGGAAGGTGCCGGAGATGATCGCCACGGCGTCCACCCGCTTCTCCGCCAAAAAGGCGGCCGCCCGCTCGGCCTCGTCGGGCTCTATCACCAGCTGCTCCGGGGCCACCAATTCCACGTTTTCCAGGGTACCCAGGTCCGAACGGAGCTTGGCCCATATCTGCTCCGCCGCCTTCCAGTCGAAGGTCTTCCGGGCAAGGCACACCACGCCCAGGGTTATGCGCTGTTTCATTCGAGTCTCCTAGCCTTTTACGGCGCCGGCGGTGAGGCCGGAAATTATCTTATCGTGCAGGAACACGTACACCAGGACGCTGGGTACGATGGACAGGACTATGGCGGCGAACATGCCCGCGTAGTCCGTGATGAACTGGCTGGTGAAGAAGCGTATGCCCAGCTGTATGGTGCGGGAGGATACGCTGGAGGTCAGGATCATGGCCATGACGAAGTCGTTCCAGGCGTAGATGAAGCAGAAGGTTCCCGCGGTCACCAGGCCCGAGCGGGACAGGGGAAAGATAATTCTATAAAAGCGCTGGAAGAAGCCGCAGCCGTCGATGATGGCCGCCTCCTCCAATTCCTTGGGGATGGCGGACATGAAGGATACGATGAGGAAGATGGACACCGGAATGTTCACCGCGGCGTACACCAGCACCAGGGAGATCAGCTTGTCGTAGAGGCCCGCGGCGCTCACCAGGGTGAAGTAGGGCACCATGAAGGAGATGATGGGCACCAGGACGCCCGCGGTCAGGACCGTCTGGACAACGACTCTGCCCCGGAAGCTTTCCCGGGCGAGCACGAAGGCCGCGGCGGAGCAGACGGCGATGTTGAGGACCACCGCCCCCGAGGCCGCCAGGACCGAATTGAGGAAGAGCAGCGGCAGCTTGGCCATGGCCATGGCGTTCCGGTAGTTCTCCAGGGACGGGGCCGCCGGAAAACCGAAGGGCGCCACCTGCAGCTCCAGGTTGGTCCGGAAGGAGTTGACCAGCAGCCAGAGCAGGGGCAGGAGCGCCACGGCGACGAAGAAGAGCAGGAAGAGCCACTTCAGGGGAAGGAGGATGAAGCGCAGGGGATGGGTCGTTTTCATGGTCCTCTCCTCAGCCTATGCGGTCGGCCATGGGGTCGTCCCGGCCCAGGAAGCGGCGCAGGAGCACTATGACGATGGTGCCCAGAACGATGAGCAGCATGCCGGCGGCGCTCGCCTCGCCGAAGCGCAGGGCATCCATCTTGAGGTACAGGGCTATGCCCATGGTGGAGGTGGAGTAGGCCGGCCCTCCGCCGGTCATCAGGAAGCTCGCCTCGAAGTGGCGCATGCCGTAGGCCATGGCCAAGGTCATGCTGGTCACCAGGATGCCCCGCAGCAGGGGCAAGGTGATGTAGAAGTCCTGGGCGAAGGGACCGGCCCCGTCCAGCTCGGCGGCCTCGTAGAGCTCCTTGGAGATGTTCATGGCACCCGCCAGGATTATGATCATGAAGTAGCCGATGTAGAGCACCGCCTGGGCCATGACGGCCGGCAGGGCGGTGGCGGGATCCCCCAGCCAGTTCCGGGGCTCCAGGCCGAACCAGCCCAGCATCGCGTTGATCGCGCCGTACTGGGGGTTGTACATGGCGACCCAGACCATGGCCAGGGCGACCCCGGAGACGACGTTGGGAAGGTAGTACACCGTCCTCAAAAAGCGCCGTCCGAAGGGATTCCGGGCCAGGATGAGGGCCACCGCCGCCGCCAGGGGTACCTGAATGAAGCCCTGGCCCAGGGCCCAGATGATGTTGTTCCCTATGGAGAGCCTGAAGGTGGCCTCTCCCAGAAGCTTGGCGTAGTTGGCGAGACCCGCGAAGCGCGGAGCGGCCATGCCCCGCCAATTGAGCAGGCTCGTCCACGCCGTAAAGACCAGGGGGTAGAGGAAGAACGCGCCGTACAGGACGAGCACGGGTACCAGAAACAGCATGATGCGCAGGCGTGTGCCCGGAGCGCCCTTCATCCCCTACCCCCTTCGGCCTAGCGGTCTATCTTGGATTCCACGGCGGCGCAGAACTGCTCCGGCGTGATGGTTCCCAGGGCCAGGGCCCCGAGCTGCTGGGCGAATTCCAGGGTGGCCTCGGCGCCCAGGGCCGCTTCCAGGTCGTTGGAAGTGCGCTTGGCGGAGGCGGCCAGATCGTAGAACTGCTTCTGCAGGGCATCCGCGGGCACGTAGCTGGTCTTGACCGCGAACATGGCGCCCGAGGTCTCCGCCAGCATGGCGACGTTCTCAGGCTTGGTCAGGTACTGCAGGAAGTCCAGGATGGCGGCGCGGCGGGCCTTGTCGGCGGTTTCCGCGGCGACCAGGTTCGCCTGGAGGCGGCTGATGGAGATGCCCTGCTCCGGACCGGGGGCGGGGGGAAGGGCGATCCTGATGGAGGGGAAGAAGCTC
>CAYUPG010000013.1:13769-24781 GCA_964446515.1 uncultured Treponema sp. | reverse complement strand
GAGCATCTGCTCGGCCGCTGAGCTCACCCCGCGGTCTTTGCCGCTCTGATCAGGGACACCACCTCGGAGGCCGACTCCGCCCGCACGATCTTCTCCCGCACGTCCTCGTCCTTGAGCACGGCACCGATGGCGGCCAGGAACTGGATATGCGGCCCGGACACCTTCTTTGGAGACACCACCAGGATGAAGAGCCGGGACTTCTCGCCGTCGATGGACTCGAAGTCCACACCCTCCGCTTTTATGCCTACGGCGACCCGGATATCCTTGACGCCGTCGGTCTTGGCGTGGGGCAGGGCTATACCGTGCTGCATGCCCGTGCTCATGGTCTCTTCCCGGTGCAGCACATCCGCTATCGCCAGTTCCGCATCGGCGATTACGCCCTTCGCCGCCAGGAGGCCCACCAGCTCGGCGATGATCTCGCGCTTGGTCCCTCCGCGCAGGTCGACGGACACGCAGTCCGCCTCCACCAGGGACAGGAGATCCTTGTCCGCACGGCCATCCAGATTGGAAATCTCCACCCGCATGGCCGCAGGATCGGAGGAAGCGCGGAGCTTTTCTATGGAATCGTGCAGCTTGAGCAGGACCTCGTAGACCGCGGTCTTGACGAAGGGCATATCCACCCCCAGAGTCTCTATGGTGACCACGTGCTCTTCTTCGGTTATGGAGAGGGCGATGTCACCCTTCCTGGCCTGGGAAAGCCCGTCGTCTATGTTCATCATCTGGACGTAGAAGCCCTCGGCCCGCAGATCCTTCAACAGGGTATCCACCACCAGATCGGCAATTTCGTCCGAGGGGAACTCCCAGGTCGCCGTCGCGCCGGAGTCGTCCTTGACGGTCCGCTTTGTTCCCGTTCCGGGTATCTTGAGGGTGAAGTTCAGAATGGGGGGAGCGATCAGGGTCGTGATGAGGGTCATGAGTATGACCACCCCGAAGAGGCGCTCGTCCAGGATGCCCCCGGCAAGACCTATGCCCGCAATGATCAGGGCCACCTCGCCGCGGGGCACCATGCCGGCGCCGATGCGGAGGGCGCCTTTGCCGTTGAAGCCCATGGCCAGGGCAGGCACGGCGCAGCCTATCAGCTTGGACGCCACCGCCACCAGGGTGTAGACCGCTCCGAAGATGAGCACTTCCCGGGAAAGTATCTCCCGGACGTTCACCAGCATGCCCATGACGGCGAAGAAGAGGGGCACGAAGAACTCGTAGAGGCCGTGGATGCGCTCCTGGATGACCGCGGCGATGTCCGTCTTGGACAGGGAAAGGCCCGCGATGTACGCGCCGATGATCATGGCCAGGCCTTCCTTCTCGAAGACACCCGCGAGGATCAGGGCGAGGCCCAGGGCCAACACCGAAAAGTCGTAGGAATGCTTGAAGTACTTAAGGAAGGCGGCGACCTTCTTGGCGAAGATGAGGCCCAGGGCCGTAAAGCCCAGCCAGATCCCGAAAGCCTTGCCGGCTATGCCCATCACCACGCCGACGCTCAGGGTCCCGCCGTGGCCGGTGAGCACCGCCACGATGCCCAGAACCACCGCCAGCATGACGATGCCCAGCACGTCGTCGAAGACCGCCGCGGCGAGGATGGTGACCCCCTCGGGAGAATCCATCTTCTTCTGGTCCGACAGGATGCGGGCGGTGATGCCGACCGAGGTGGCGGTGGACAGGATGCCCAGGAAGAGGCAGCGGGGGTCCATGAACGGGGCGTTCAGCAGGGCCATCCCCACGAAATCCCCCAGGACGAAGGAGAAAACCACGCCCCCTATGCCGACCACGCCGCCGACCACGGAATAGCGGAGGAAGAGCTCCAGATCGGTCTCCAGGCCCGAGGCAAAGAGCAGAATGATGGATGCCACGGTCGCGAAGGCGTAGAGCTCGGGGCTGACCGCCAGGGAGCCGGAGCCCAGGGGGAAGATGCCGTGGGGAAAGCCCGGGAGAGGTATGCCGCCCAGGGCGAAAGGGCCGATGACGACGCCGGACAGGAGCTCTCCCAGAACCGACGGTATCCCCAGGCGCTTGACGAGCCTGCCGCCCGCACGGACGGCGAACAGGATTATGCCGATCTGGAGCACCAGGCCGGACATGACCTCGGCGATGGGAATAGCTTCTTCCGCAAACGCCGCCGAGCCTAGGGTCAGTAGGACCAAGGCTGCCGTACAAATTTTTCCTATTCTGCTCATGATACAACTCCTCAGCGATCGAACGAAAAGAAAGGCAAAAACTAGAAAATTGTTACATATAACGATAAAACGTTCAATAGGCCGCACCGTCAAACACGGTGCGACGGAAGATCGATGCTAAGGAGACACCCTGCAGACCGCGCACTTCAGATAGAGGGATTCCCCGTAGCCCACAAGGATGGGATGGTCCGGGGCCTGATAGCGGAACTCCAGCAGGTGCACGCGCCTGCGGGTGTCGGAAAAGAGGTCCGCCGCCGCGTCGGCGATCATGGCCTTGAAGCGAACCTCGTCCATGGCGTGGCTGCAGGAGCAGGTCACGAGGATACCCCCCTCCGCGAGCAGCCGCAGGGCCCGGAGGTTGATCTCCTTGTACCCCCGCACCGCTCCCTCCAGAGCCGACCGGGACTTTGCGAAGGCCGGGGGATCCAGGATGATGAGGTCGAAGCGCTCCTTCGCCCGGTCGTAGTCCTTCAGGAGCTTAAAGAGATCCGCCTCGATCGCAGTCACCCGGTCCGCGACTCCGTTGAGCTCCGCGTTCCGCGCGACCGCGGCCAGGGCATGGGCGGAGGCGTCCACGGCGACAACCGAAGCTGCGCCGGCGCGGGCGGCATGCAGGGCGAAGCCGCCGGTGTGGCAGCACAGGTCCAGGACTCTGCCGCCCGGCGCATAGGAGGCCGCGACGCGCCTATTGTCCCGCTGGTCCAGGAAGTGCCCGGTCTTCTGCCCCCCCAGAAGGTCCGCCGCGAAGGGCAGTCCGTTCTCGAAGATGAGGATGCCCTCCTCCGGACAGGTCCCCGCAATGAGGCCCGAGAAACGGGGCAGGCCCTCCAGCTCCCGCACCGCCGCCTCGTCCCGCTCCACAACCCCGGCAGGGGGGCCCAGGACCTCGGAGAGGGCGCGGAGTATCTCTTCCCGCCGGAGATCCATGCCGTAGGACAGGAATTGGACCGAGAGCCAGAAACCGGGGGGGCCGAAGCGCTCCCGCAGGGCGTCGAAGGTCGGGACGGGGCCCGCGGGGGGCAGGATCTCCCGAACGGCAGGCAGGGGCCAACCCACGAAGCGGTCGACGATGAGGCCCGGCAGCAGATCCGCCTCGGCGAACAGGATGCGCGCCGATTCCTTCTCTAGATTGTAGGCGCCCGCCCTGCGCGCCAGGGCTTCGCGGATGCGGCGCTTGAAGAAGCCCGTATCCACCCCCTCCTTGGAGGGGGAATAGATGCGCGCCAGGATCTTGGAGTTGGGATTCGCGAAGGCCCGCCCCACGTACTCCTTGCGGGAGCTCTCCACGTCCACGAGCTCCCCCGGTTCCAGGGGGACCGGTCCGGCGGACCGAATAGGTCCGGCGGACCGAATAGGTCCGAGCACCCTTTCAACCTCGTTGTCGAAGACCCAGGGATGCCCCGCGAGAAGACGCCGTTCTTCCCCGGCCTTGAGTATGATGCGCTTCATGCTCCCCCCTAGTCCCGATCGCCCGCGGGCTTCCGCCTGACCACGAATTCCTGCCTGGGCGCAAGGCGCGCCGTCTCCACGGCGCTCTTGACGCTCCGGTAAAGCCGCTCCTGCACCCGGTAGGCATCCTGCCCGGGCTCGGGCCGCCTGAGGGACCACAGCCCGTCGGGCGCCAGGACTCGGGAGCGACAGTTGTCCAGGAAGTACATTTTTAGAATTTCCAGCAATTCGGAGCGCAGATCCTCCTGGCGGACCTGGAACATGAGCTCCACCCGGCGCTCCAGGTTGCGGGGCATCCAATCGGCGCTGGAGAGATAGAGCTCCTCCGCCCCGCCGTTGAAAAAGTAGAAGATCCGGGAATGCTCGAGATAGCGGTCTATGATGCTCACCACCTGGATGTTTTCAGAAAGTCCTTCCACACCCGGCACGAGCATGCAGATGCCCCTGATGTTGAGCTTAATGGCCACCCCCGCCCGGGAAGCCCGGTAGAGCGCCTGGATGACGTCCACATCCGCCAGGGAATTCATCTTCGCGATGATCTGCCCCGGATACTCCTGGCTGGACCGCTTGGCCTCCCGGTCGATGAGCTCGATCAGGCGATGCTTGAGGTTCGTGGGCGCCATGACCAGGGTTCGGGTGGGCTGGATCATCGAATAGCCGGTGATGGTGTTGAAGAAGAGGGTGACGTCCGAGGCAAGCTCGTCCTGGGCGCTGAAGATGCCCACGTCCCCGTAGAGCCGGGCGGTCCTGTCGTTGTAGTTTCCCGTGGAAAGGTGGACGTAGCGCCGCACGCCCTCGCTCTCCCGCCGCACGATCAGGCAGGCCTTGGCGTGGACCTTGAGCCGGGCGAGGCCGTACACCACGATGACCCCCGCCTGCTCCAGGCGGGTGGCCCAGGATATGTTGCGCTCCTCGTCGAAGCGGGCCTTGAGCTCCACCAGGGCGGTCACGTGCTTGCCGTTCCGGGCGGCCCGCTCCAGGGCCTTGACCACCGGGGAATCGCCGCTCGTGCGGTAGAGGGTCATCTTGATGGAGAGGACCAGGGGATCCGCCGCCGCGTCCTGCAGAAGGCGGACCACGGGATCGAAGGAGTGGTAGGGAAGATGGATCAGCCTGTCCTTCTCCTTGATGCGGTCCCAGAGCGGCTCGTCCTCCGGGAAGGCGGTGGGCCAGTAGTTCCTCCAGACCTCCTCCCGCAGGTGGTCGAAGCCCTTGGCGGCCGCCAGGTCGAAGAGGGTGCGCAGGTCCACGGGGCCCGGCATTTCGTAGAGGTCCTCGTCGGCCAAACCGAGGCGGACGGCCAGCTCGTCCCGCAGGCGCGGACTGTCGGTGGAGAAGGAAAAGCGTACGGGCAGAGAATTCTCCCTATCCACCAGGACCTCCTCCATGGCCTCAAGGAAATCCTCGTCCCGCTCCTCGTCCACGGCGAAGTCCGCGTCCCGGGTCAGCTTGAAGACCATGGCCTCCTTGACGGCGTAGCCGGGGAAGAGCTTGTAGCCCCAGGCCATGACCACGTCGTCCAGGAGAGCCCACCGGGCTGTGCCGTCTCCCTGGGAGGGCAGCCACACGATGCGGTCCAAACAGGGAGGTATGCGGACGATGGCGATATGCTCCGCTTCCTTGGACCGGTCCTCCAGCAGAAAGGCGCCGTGGAGGCTCAGATTGCCGATGGAAGGGAGCTCGGCGCCCTCCTCCACCCGCAGAGGGGTCAGGTTCGGAAAAACGTCCTGGAGGAAGAGGGTTTCCAGGTACTGGGCTTGCGCGGGGCTGTAGGACGAGGGGCGGACCAGCTCCAGGCCCGCGGACGCGAGGGCGGGCAGGACCTCCGCGGTCAGGCAGGCGTACTGGCGCCGCACCATCGAGCGTATCTTGTCCGCCGCCGCGCGCAGCTGCTCCTCCGGGGTCAGGCCGGAAGGATCCTTGCCGCCCCCGGCCCGGGCCGCCCGCTTGAGCGCTGCGATGCGGACCATGAAGAACTCGTCGAAATTGGAGGACACTATGGCAAGGAATTTCAGCCGGTCCAGAACCGGCAGATCAGGCCTCAGCGCCTCCTCAAGCACCCGGGCGTTAAAATCGATCCAGGAAAGGTCACGATTGAAAAACTTGAACTCGCTGTTATGCATTCCGCTCCCCCGCTAGGTCAGCAGCACGGTATATCCGAATACATCCTGGAACATATCCGCCTTTTCCTTCAAGCCCAAGCGCTCCAGAGTAAGGTCGTGCCGGCCGGGCACATGGAGCATCACCGTATCGCCCCTGCGCTCCACGGAGATTTCGGTGATGCGCTGGGAATGGCCGCGGTCCAGGGCATCCGCCACCCGCAGCAGGGCGGCGAGCTTGAGCACCAGCATGCGTTCTTCCCTCTGCAGGGCGATGAAGGCGATGTGCGTCGAGTTGGGGGGCGTCTTGCGGTGGTAGCGCACCACGTTGGACAGTACGTCCATATCATCCCGGTGCAGGCCGAAGATCTCCGAGTTGGCCACGATGTACTGGCTGTGCTTGTGGTGCCCGGAGCTGCGGATGTACATGCCCACGTCGTGGAGTATGGCCGCCACCTCCAGGAGCAGGCGGGCCCGACGGTCCATGCCGTGGTCCTGCAGGAGGGCGTCGAAGAGGGCGAGGGCCAGGACCGCCACGTGGCGGCTGTGCGCCTCGTCGTAGCGGTATTTCCTTCCCAGGTTCGCCGCAGAGGCGATGACCTGGGAGAAGAACTCCTCCTGGAGCTCCGGGTCCACCCCGGAGGCCAGGTTGATGAGCAGGCCCTCCCGGATGGAGGCGTTGGGCACCACCAGTTCGGCGGCGGCGGTCTTTTCGAGAAAGAGCTTGTAGGTCAGCAGCCCCGGGATGATGCCCTCCGCCTCGGAGAAGGGTATGCGCAGCTTCTGGACGCATTCCTCTATGCTGTAGCCCTGTATCTTCTCCACGAAATCCACGAAGGCCCTGCGCTCGATCACCCAGCAGTCCTCGTTCAGCTCCACGCCGAAACGGATCGCCGCCAGGCGGGCGTCGGAGCCGGCCACGATGAAGGTCCGCACATGGCTGAGGTCCAGCTCCGAGCTCAGGGACTCGCAGGTGTTGCGCACGCTCTCCGACAAGAAGCGCAGAAGGTAGCGGTTGGAGCCCATGGCCTGGCGAACCTGCTGATCTATGAGTATGGTTCCCAGGCGCAGGCTGTGGGCGGCGACCATCTTGCCCCGCCGCAGGAGCATGAGCTCGGTGGATCCGCCGCCCACCTCGATGATGACCGCGTTGGATCGGCTGAACTGCGGACGGTCGTCCTTGAGAGCGAAGCGCACCGCCAGGTACATCAGGCGGTTCTCCTCGATCCCCTCCACCACGTTGACCTGGAAGCCGGTCTGGAGGAAAACCCGGTCGATGAACATGTCCCGGTTCCGGGCCTCCCTGAGGGCGCTGGTGGCGATGACGTGGATGTCCTGGGCGGCCAGGCCCCAGCCCGACAGGAGCTCCCGATAGCTGTGGAGCACCGCGAGGCAGGACAAGAGGGATTCCCGGGAGATGTGCCCGGAGGTGAAGACGTCCCGGCCCAGGGACACCGGCTTCCCCGCCCGGTCCACGACGCGCCAGTCTCCGTCGGCCCGAATTTCGGCGACGACGAGCCTGATGCCGGTGGAGCCTATCTCTATGACCGCGACGAGGCGGGGTGCAGGGTTCATTCTTCAAGCATAATGAAAACGGGCCCCTTTTGACAGGGCCCGCGGCTTTGATCCTCCGTTAGATCTTCATTACCTACAGCTTGTCGATAAGCATGGAACATTTGCCCGAGGGTATGGGCAGGGTCTTCTTCTTCTTGCCGAGGATATTGATGGTGAAGTAGTAGAGCTTCTCGCTCTCCATGTGGATTTCCCAGCCACGCCCGCTCTTGTTGGACAGGATGGTGATCATGTTGCGCTTCAGGGAAAGGTTCTCCACCCCCATGATCTCTAGGTTGGGGATGATCCAATCCACGGTCTTCCGGGGCAGGGATATGGAAAGGCCCACGATGTTCTCGATGGTCAGACAGATGGTGGACAGGGCGTCGTAGGCCAGGTACTGGGGCCGCGGAAAGTCCGGCACGTCCGGGCGGCGGGAGGGTCCCTCCTTCTGGGGCAGATAGGCCTCCCAGAGATTTCCCTTGTGGTGGTTTCCGTCGGGGTGCATGGAATCCAGCACGAAGTAGAGGTGCCGGATGGCGCACTCCCGGGCGAGATCCCAGCGCTGGTACTTCTCCAGGCCCTTGATGACCATGAAGGTGAGGTGGGGATATACGGAGCCGCGGTAGCCGTTCCCCGATTCGTCGAAGGAGCTCTCGTTGACCGCCACGGTGGGGAAGGGATGGTGGCTGCCGAAGCACTCGGGATCCGAAAGCTTGTCGATCAGGCGCTCCGCCTTGTCGTCGTTGGGAATCTCCGCCAAGAGGGGCCAATATCCGGCGATGGTCTTGACCGGAATGCGCTGCTCCCCCTCGTCCAGATCGTAGTAGAAACCGCTCTCCCCATCCCACATGAGGGAATTGATCCGCGTCTTGAGGGAGAAATACTGGCGCTTGTACTGGAAGCTCGCTTCCTTGTCGTTCAGGATATCCGCCAGGGCGGACATGTACAGGGCGTTCACCGCCATGGCGGTGTTGAAGTCCACGAGATAGGCGGCCTTCTCCCGGGGGGCGTTGTCCATGCCGGTGGCGGCAAGGGGCGTCCCGTACAGGCCGTTGGGGCGCTTGAAGATGCCGTCTATCCAGGCCATGTACTTGTGCAGGGTGGGCAGCACGTCCTTGACGCGCTTTTTGTTGGCGGATTTATGGTAGAGGTTGAATTCCGCCCAGGCGAAGAGGGGAAGGGCCAGACCCTCGGGATTGTCGGGGCTCGCCACGGGATTTCCGGTCTCTATGTCGTAGGCCCCCCGTATGGCTCCGTTCGGCTCCTGCCGCTCGTAGAAGAGATCCAGGGTGGGGTGGGCCTGGTAGATGCGGTTGGAATACACGAGGAAAAAGGACGCCAGTATGGCGTCCAGCTGGTTCACCGTGGCGCTGCCGGGATAGGCGAAAAACCTCCCGCCGAGGGGACTCTTGTCCCCGCCGGTAAGCCAGCAGTCCTGTATCCAGGCCCAGGTCTTGTCGTATATGTCCACAAAATCCTGATCATAAAAATGGATTTTTGGGAAGTCGCGCTTGGTCACTGAATCTCCTTTACATCCTATCGAGATTACCGTATGGGACATAAAAAGTCAAATATATTAACAACCCATCGGCGGCCCGGAAATGCGCACCTTGACAGGTTAGCCGGCCATGGTCATAGTACGAAAACGAAGGTAGGAAACCGTGTACAAGTCCCATATAGCCCTGGAAGTACGGATACTGCTGCTCACCGGCGTAAAGACCTTTTGTCCCTGCGCCTACACTCAGGAGGGCACCGTAGGGTCCTGTCCGATCTGCCGGTCCGAGAGCGGCGCAGTGCCGCAGCTGCACCTCGGGGCTGCCAGAAAGGCCTACTCCGTCGTCAGGGCTACGGGCTGCACCCTGGTCAAAAATCCGGTCTACGAGCGCAACGCGGGAACCCCCGATCTTCCCGAAGGCTACGCCCTCTCGAGCCTCTCCCTGAAGCTGGGCGTCGAAGGGGCCATGGACATCGTATTTCATAGAAGGAAGAAGCGCATCCGCATCGCGGAGATCCGCATAGAAGAGGACGCAGGCCGGCTCACCCACTCGGGCAGGGAAACCCGCATGGACTACTCCACCGCGGGCATGCCGAGCCTCAGGATACGCACGGAGGCGGACTTCGAGATCGGCGAGGAGGCGGAGGTCTTCCTCTCGGACCTGCGGCGGCGCATTCAATACCTGGAGATCATCCCCGGCGTCCCGGTGGAGAGCGTGATACGCTGCAACGCCCACGTGGCCATAGCCCCCTACCCCGAGGAGCCCGAGGCCTTCGTCAAGCTGCGGAACCTCAACTCCTTCAACTTCGTCCGCAAGGCCATCAACACCGAGCTGGGCCGGCAGGAGGAGATCATCACCCACGGGGGGACGGTGCTCCCCGAAAGCCGCATCTGGAACGAGACCAAGAACGTCACCGAATCTTTCCAAAAGCGAAAGGTCGAATCCAAGCCGAAGTTCAGCCCCCTCCCCTCCGTTCCTCCCTTCGCTCCGGGGCCGGAGCTTCTGGAGGCCCTGGAAGCCTTTACGGTGGAGCTGCCGGAATTCCGGCGGGACCGGGTCATGTCGGAATACGGCCTTACCCTGCCCAGGCGGAATTCGTCTGCGACGAGAAGAGCAGGGCCGACTACTTCGAGCGGGCGGTCGCAGGCGGGGCCATGCCCAAGGAGGCGGCCCAGTGGCTGGCCTCCTATGTCGCCAAGGAGTTCAAGCGCCTCGCTCAGCATCCCCTCGAGTCGCCCCTGAGTCCCGAGCGCTTCGCCCGGGTGCTGGTCATGCTGGCCGACCGGCGCATCCACGGCGGCATCGCCAAGCAGGCCATAAGCGCCGTGGCGGAGAGCGGCCGGGAACCGGAAGACATCATCAGGGAAAAGGGCTGGGAGCAGCTGACCGACCGGGACGCCATAGAGGGGATAGTGCACAGGATCATTGAGTCCAATCCCCAGGAAGTCCGGAGAGTGCGGGAAGGGGATGCGCGGCCCATACGCTTCCTCACCGGCAGGATAATGCGCGAGACCGGGGGCCTGGCCGAGCCGACCCTGGTCAAGGAGATACTCCGGGATCAGCTGTCCGTCTCCCTGGTCTACGTCCTCTCCATGGGGGGCGCCATCTCCGGCCGGGTCGCTGAGGACGGGACCGTGGAGAGCGGGGACGAGCGGGTCCTGCGGGAGCTGCTGGCCGGGCACCGGGAAACCGCCGGCGCCAGGGTGCGCTTCGAGTCCGTTCAGGTGGGCCGCCTCCTCTCGGAGGAGATCGTGCCCGCGGATTGGGCCGCCCTCATCACCACCGTGGCGGAGCGCATCAATTCGGGCACCGCCAACGGGATCGTGATCGCCCACGGAACCGACACCCTCGCCTACACGGCCCCCCTCCTCTACTGGCTCTTCGCCGATTCGGGGGTCCCCATAGTGCTTGCCGCCTCCTCGACACCCCCGGGCTCCTCCCCGGAGGCCGCGGAGGCCATGGCCAAGGCGGTATCCCTGGCGGTGGAGAAGGAAGGCGGGGTCTTCGTGGTGCACGGCGGCAGGGTGCTGTCCCCGCTCAACTTGAAGTTCGAACGAATCGGAGAGAACGGCTTCCGCAACTGGAACCTGCCGGCGAGCGTCCACACCGGGTCGTCCCTCCTCACGGGGCCCCTTGAGGCGGACCAGTACGTCCTGGCCCAGCTGCTGGAGGATGCGGCGAACTCCATGTGCGTCGTGCGGCTGTACCCGGGTCTCCGGTCCGACTACCTCACCGCCCTCATG
>CAYUPG010000013.1:0-13759 GCA_964446515.1 uncultured Treponema sp. | reverse complement strand
ATGGACCACGGGGTGCGGAATTTCTTCCTGGAACTCTACGACACCGGCACCGCAGGCTTCCGGGAGGGTCCCTACTCCCTTAAGCGGGCCTTCGCCATGGGCCGGAAAAAATCGGTCCGCTTCTACTGCACCTCCCAGCAGGAGGGCATTGTGGACTTTTCCGGCTACAGCACCTCCCGGGAACTCTGGCGGGAGGGGGCCGTTCCTCTCGGGGCCTACACCACCGAGACCGCGGTCGCCCGCTTCCTGGCGGCGAGCATCATCGCGGACAACGAGGATGAGCGGGAAGCCCTCATGGAGCGGGCGGACCCCGAATCCCTCGTCTAAAGGGGGAAGGCCTTACGCGTCGGGAGCGCCGTCTATGCTCTCCCAGGCAATGAAGGCCCGATCCGGCGCGGCGCGCTCCACCTTGAGCCGGAAGACGCCGCAGTTGTGCACCGGGAGCAGGGGAAACCAGGAACGGCAGCCGAAGGTGGCCCTGACGAGCCACTGCAGGAAGCCGCCGTGGGACACCGCCACGACCGCCCGGGCGCCCGAGGCCAGACCGCGGTCCCGCAGGAAGGTCCAGGCGAGGACGGCCCGCCTGTAGAGCGCCTCGGGACTTTCGGCGGACTCGACGGCGGCCCAGCTCCGGGAATGGAAGGCGGCCCAGGTTTCCGGGGAGGCCGAGCGCAGCTCGGACCAGCTCCGTCCGGTCCACTCCCCCACATCCAGCTCCACCAGGCATTCCGCCGTCTCCGGCGCTCCGAAGCCCGCCCCCCGGGCGATGAGCTCCGCGGTTTCCATCGCCCTACCAAGGGGAGAGCTGAACAGCAGAACCTTGGACGCTTCGGCGCAGGAGGGAAGGCCGGCCAAGGACCTGCCTCTGCCGGAGGCCTGGGCGCGGCCCTTCTCCGTCAGGGGATACTCGGCGCGCCCCTGGAAGATGCCCCCCGCGTTGCCCTCGCTCTCGCCGTGGCGCACCAGGATGAACTCCATCGGACCGGCCGCGGCTGCGAAGAAGGCGCCGTCCACCGCCGCAGGCGCTCCGGATTCCGCGCCGTCCGCCGTCTCGCGCCTCAATAGAAGATCCTCACGTACTCGGTGGGCGACCGGTGCTTCATCTTGAGAAGCAGCGTCTGCTCGGACGCGGAATAGGCCCAGCCCGAGGAATCGTAGCGCTCGAAGCGGGGATCCGTGCGGAAGTCGATATCGTAGAGCTGAATCTTGGCGAAGGGCCTGACGCCCCGGATCATCATGTAGTGGGTTTCTCCGACCGGGAAATCCACGGCCACGGAGAGGGTCCCGGCATCCACGGAAGCGGAGACCTTGGAGGCCGCCGTCCAGGTCCAGAGCCCCGGGAAACCCTCCGCCTGAATCCGTAGGGCGCGGGGATAGTAGCCCTCCGGCGCCAAGGAGCGGTAGAGCCGGGCCGCCGGAATCTGCTGGTCGGAAGCGGGTGCGAAGCCGCCGTCGGATGCCTGCTGCACGTAGGCGGGCACGGCGCCCGACTGGTCCGCGAGGGACAGCACGGACAACACCAGGGAACGCCCCAGGGCGGTCCAATCGGCGCCGGAAGGGCCGTCGGAGAAGCGGGAAAGGGCCAGACCCAGGCGGAGGCTATAGGCGGCGTCGCCCTGATCCGCGGGGAAGGCGAAGACCGCGCCGGCCGAGGATTTGCGGAGCAGGCCCGCGATCACGAAGTAGGCCTGGTCCAAGAGCCTATCGTAGGGATTATCCCCCGGATAGCCCTCGGCGCGCCATTCGCCCCGCCCTTCCAGTATCCCCACCGCCGCAGCCGCCGTCACGCCCGCGGGGTCCATGGACCTCGCGAGAGCCGCGGCGTCGTCGGCCAGGGCGCGGCTCCCCCGAACGGCCAGAAAGGAGAGCAGATTGGGTTCCGCCGCCAACTCCGGCGACTTCTCGTTCGCCAGACGGGAGAGTCTGCCCAGAGTTTCCCGCTCGTGGGCGGAGATGGAACGGAGGGCGACGTCGAGGCGGCCGAAGTAGGCGGAGGAGCGGAAGGTCCTGCGGGTATCCTCGATGAAGGCGGCGGGGGTGGTGGCCACCGCGGAGCGGTAATTGTTCCTCCGGGCGGACTCCGCCACGTAGGCGATCACCGTGTCCTCGTCGGGCCCGGACGCCATGGCCCGCTCCCACTGGGCGTAGGACTGTTCCCGCCAGCGCTCCAGGGCGCGCCCGTAGGACGCCTGATCGGCCGCGGCGGGCAGGATGTAGTCCCCGGGTGAGAACACCTTCTTCGCCGGAATTTTGCCGTAGGCCAGGACCGGAGCCTTGGCCCGTATGACGGCCACGCGGCGCTCCGCGTCGATGGAAGATTGAGTGAAGCCGTAGTCGTCCCCCCCCGCAGTGACGGCGAAGATGCCGTCCGCACGCTCGGAGACGCGGTAGGACCTGAGGGGCCGGAAGGGGAGCCGGAGCTCCGTATGCTTCTTCCCGTACCGGGCCTGTATCCGCAACGTCTCCGAACCGCCGGAGAAATGGGTGGAGAAGGCCAGCTCGCTGCCGTCGGAGAGCAGGAAGGTCGCCACGCCCGAGGCTATGGTCATCCGCTGCGGCGACAGACGCTCGGCCCCTCCGGAGGCTCCGGCGGCGCTCAGGCCTTCCCCTTCGAACAGGCGGAATTCCATCCCTCCGAAGTAGACGGTCGCGCCCCCTTCCAGCCGATGGGACCCCTCGGTCGCGGGCTTCTTCAGGTCCTCCTCGGCGTGGTAGTTGCCGGACACGACCATGGAACCGACGGTAGCGGTGAATGACGTGCGGCGGGTGAACTGCACCACGACCAGGCCTGCCAGCACCACGATGTAGAGGGCGAAGAGCCCGACCATTCTCGGAAAAAGGGATCGCTTCATCATACCCAGGATACTCCATAGGGCTCGGTTGTTTCAACTTGCCGATTTCCCTATCATTGTATAGTATGCCCATGATGAACATCTCCATTCTCCCGATCCTGATCGCCGCGCTCGTCTTCGCGGCATCCTGCGCCTCCGCCCCCCCCGCGCCGCCGGAACACCCTCCGGCTGAAGGACCTGCGGCGGCCGCGCCCGCGGAGAAGCCGCCCGAGAAGCCCCCGGTCGTCGAGGCTCCGGCAAAGGCCGACAAGGAAGCCCTGCTCGCCGAGATGGCCGCTCTTTTGGCGGCGGGAGACTTCGACGCGGCGCTGGCGGCCTTCGGCCGACTGGATGCGGCCGACGCCGCCGCGGTGGAGATGCAGCTCCTGAAGGCGTCGGTGCTGGCATCCGCGGGCCGCGGCGCCGAGGCGAAGGCCGTCGCGGAGGCTCTGGCTGCCCGGGAACCGAACAATCCGGAAGTACTCTACGTCCTTGCGGAGGCCGAAGCCTCCGCGGGGCGGGAAAGGGAGCGCAAAGCCCTGCTGGAACGGGTGATCGCCCTGGACGGAGCCCACGCTCCCGCCCTGGCCGCCCTGGGAACCATAGCCCTCCGCGGCAAGGTCTACCGCGCCGCGGAAGCCTACTACGACCGCAGCCTCGCCGCCGACGGCGCCAACGGGGAAGCCCTCATCGGCAAGGCCCGGGTACGGCGCCAGGCGCGGGATCCCAAGGGAGCGGAAGCCGCCCTGAACCGTGCCGTCGCCGCCCACCCCGCCTGGGCCGCGCCCCTGGCCGAGCGGGCGCGGATATACCGGGAAGAGGGCTTCCTGAAGCACGCCCTGGACGACCTGAATGCCGCCGCGGTCCTGGACGGGAACGACTACTGGATAGCCCTGGACCGGGCCAACGTGCTGCTGGACCTGGGACGCCGAGCGGAAGCCCTGGCGGAATACGACCGGGCCATAGCCCTTGATCCGGACCAGTTCCTGGCCTACGTCTACAGCGCAGGAATCAGGGACGACGAAGGGGCCTACGCCGAGGCGGAACGGGATTATGCGATCCTGGCGCGCCTCAAGCCGGACTACTACTTCGCCCACGAGGCCCTGGGGGTCCTGCGGATGCGGGACGGCCGCTGGGCCCTCTCCCGGGACGCCTTCCTGGAAGCCTACCGCCGCGCCCCGGGACACGCGAATTACGCCCTCCTGGCAGCCCTCGCATGGATGAAGGCCGGGAAGCCCGCGGACGCCAAACCCTTCCTCGCCCGGACCCTCACCGCCGTTCCCCGGGACACGGTCGAATGGTTCATGCTCCGCCTCTACCACGACCAGAGCGGAGACACGGACATCGCCGTCAGGGTGGACCGGGAAAAGAACGCCGACACCCGCTCCCGCATGCTCTATTACCTTGCCCAGTACTACGACCTCCGGGGCGCCGCGGCGCTGGCCGACAAGTACCACCTGCAGGTCCGGGACATGAACCGCCGCGGAATCTTGGAGTGGCGGCTCAACGAATGGGCCCTCGCGGCCCGTACGGCTAAGGAATAGTCGTGGGCACGCCGGACGCATTTTCCCGCCTCTGCGGGATCTTGGAGGATCACTTCGCCCCAGACCGCGGCTCCGGCTCCGGCGGAGCTATGGGCTCCGAAAGGTCCGTCGTCATACAGACCCACGATTTTCCCGACCACGATGCCGTCGCAGCCGCCTTCGGCCTTGCCCGGCTCCTCGGCCGCAGGGGCTTCTTCCCCCGGATACTGCACCGGGGACGCATACGCAGCCATTCCCTGACGGCGATGATCTCCGAGCTGGGCATCCCCCTCCGGCGCCTCCACGAAGAGCTCTCGGGCGAGGAGCGCAGCCTGCCCTGCATCATCGTGGACGGGAGCCCCCGGAACGCCAACGCCGTCCAGGCCACGGACGCGCTCATCGGGGTAGTGGACCATCACCCCAATCCCGGATACCTGGACTGCCCCTTTTCGGACATCAGGACCAGCTACGGCTCCTGCTCCACCATCGTGGCGGACTACTGGGCGGAGGCCGAGCTCTTTCCGGATCGGAACACCGCGACGGCCCTCCTGATGGGCATACAGATGGACACGGACTTCCTGTCCCGCCGGGTGAGCCCCCCCGATCTGGACGCCCACCACCGACTCTTCTTCCGCGCGGACTGGCAGTTCGGCACCCGGGTGGTCAAGGCTTCGCTCTGCATCCAGGACCTGCCGGCCTTCGGCGCGGCGGCGGCAAATTCCCGCACCCACGGGCCCCTCTTCATGACCGTGCTGCCCTACGACTGCTCCCAGGAGCTCATCTCCATCATGGCGGACTTCTTCCTTCGCCTGAGGGAAATCTCCATCACCGTCATCGTGGAATCCGGAGGGGACAAGCATTACGTGTCCGTCCGCAGCCGCGGCTCCGACATTTCCGCCGCCGCGGTGGTCCGCACCGCCCTTTCCGGCATCGGGGAGGGTGGCGGCCACGACCACATGGCGGGGGGCTTCATACGCCCGGAATTCCACGTGGACGACCAGACTCTCTTCGAACGATTCATAGATGCGGTGGAAACCGCCCAGGAGAACCAATGAACGACACCCGCATTAGCCTCTCCCTCGCCGACCGGGAAATCCACCTGGTGGGTACCGCCCACGTCTCGCGGGAGAGCATGGAAGAGGTATCCCGGGTAATCCGGGAAACGATGCCCGACCGGGTCTGCGTCGAACTGGACGCAGGCCGCTACGCCTCCATGACGGACCACGAGCACTGGGAAAAGCTGGATATCGCCAAGGTGATCAAGGAGGGAAAGGGCTTTCTGCTGATGGCCAACATGGCCCTCTCAAGCTTCCAGCGGCGCCTCGGGCAGGGCCTGGGGGTAAAGCCGGGGGACGAGATGAAGCGGGCGGTGGAGACCGCCGCGGAGCTGGGCATCCCCTACGCCCTCTGCGACCGGGAGGTCCAGACCACCCTCAAGCGCGCCTGGGGCAAATGCGGCTTCTGGAGCAAGAACAAGCTCCTGGCCGCCCTGCTCTCCAGCGCCCTGAGCACCGAAAAGCTCGGGGAGAAGGAGATAGAGGCCCTCAAGAACAAGAACGAGCTGGACGGCATGATGTCCGAGCTGGCGGATTACCTGCCTGCGGTCAAGGAAACTCTTATCGACGAGCGGGACCGCTACCTGGCTGCGAAAATCTGGGCCTCCGAGGGAAGGCGCCTGGTTGCCGTCATAGGGGCGGGCCACATGGGGGGCGTGCAGGCCCACCTGCAGCGCCTCGCCGCAGGAGAGGCCGGCAGCGACGTTTCGGACCTGGAAACCCTGCCCAAGCCCACCGCCCTCGGCAGGGCGGCGCCGTGGATAGTCCCCGGCCTCATCGTGGCCCTCATCGCCGCGGGCTTCTTCCGTTCCGGCGCCGGGGTGAGCGTCGAGATGCTCCTGCGCTGGATGCTCCTGAACGGCTCCTTGGCCGCGGCCGGCGCCCTGCTTGCCCTGGGCCACCCCGTGTCGATCCTGGTATCCTTCTTCGGGGCTCCCATCGCCACCATCAACCCCTTCATCGGAGTGGGCCTCTTCTCGGGGGTGGCGGAGGCTACCTTCCGCAAGCCTCGGGTGGAGGACCTCCAGAACCTGTCGGAGGACATAACCGGGCTCAAGGGCTTTTACCGCAACCGGGTGACCCGGGCGCTTTTGGTGTTCTTCCTGTCCTCCCTGGGAGGGGCTGTCGGCAACTTCATATCCATCCCCTTCCTGGCGGGCCTGGTGGCCAAATAGGGCCGCGCCGAGGCTCGGGGCAAAAAAAGAGGCTGTCCGAAAAGCCGGACAGCCTCCTGTCGATCTTGGAGCGATGCTCCGGTTCAGGCAGCCGCAGGACCGCCGCAGCGATCCCGCACCGCCTGCCGGGGCTTACCAGCGGCCGTAGCCGCCGCCGCCGTTGCCGCCGCGGTCCTGGCGGGGCTTGTCCATGGCCTCGTTGACCTTGAGCCTGCGGCCGTCGAACTCGAAGCCGTTGGTGGCGGAGATGGCGGCCTGGGCCTCCTCCTCGGTGCTCATCTCCACGAAGCCGAAGCCCTTGGAGTAGCCGGTGTCGCGGTCGGTGATGATCTTCACGGATTCCACGTTGCCGTAGGAAGAGAAGAGGTTGCGGAGGCTGTCCTCGTAGGTGTTGTAGGAGAGATTGCCGACGTAGAGTTTCTTGGCCATGTGGGGCCTTCCTTTGCCCGATGCTCCGGGCGATTTCAGATTCCGCCTATCCAGGATAGGCGCTTTTCCCGGCTAGCCTGCCGCACACTGCGGTTGGTCCGGGGCAGAGCGGAGAGACGGACTGAACGGAAGGTACTTTTCACGACAGCGAGGGTATCCGAGTCGGTTTTCTTGAATGGCCGGCCGTGGAAGGGCGATATCCAAAAACTTCGAAGGGAATGCGGTAATAGAAAAGGTAACTGCGACGTCTTGAGTTTCTCTCACTCTAGCAATGACAATAGGGGAAAAAACGTCCCGCGTCAAGGGGTTCGACGTTGCCCGCGGCGCGACGGCAGGGTATGATGCGCCCATGGAAGAAACGTCGGCGGGCGTCCTGCACGTGCGCTCCCTGGGCAAAAGCTTTCTCCCCGGCGGACGATGGGCCGTGCGGGACCTCACCTTTTCCTGTCCCCCAGGCCGCATCGTCGGACTGGTCGGCGAGAACGGGGCGGGCAAGACCACCACCCTCCGCATGCTCGCGGGCCTCTTGGTCCCTACGGAGGGGGATGCTGAAATCTGCGGCCACAGCGTCCGCAGTGCTCCGGCCCTGGTCCGCAGATCCCTGGGCGTGCTCTTCGGCGCCGCCGGGAGCCTCTACGAGCGGCTCACCGGACGGGAAAACATACTCTACTTCGCCCGGCTCAACGGATTGTCCAACGGAGAGGCGGAAAGGAATTTGCGCGATTTGGACGACCTTCTCGAGCTGGGAAATATCCTCGACCTGCGTGCGGGCGCCTTCTCCGCGGGAATGCGGCAGAAGGCAGCCATAGCCCGGTCCATAATCCACGATCCGCCGATCCTCCTTCTGGACGAGCCCGCGACGGGCCTGGACGTCGTCGCGGCCCGGCACATCTACGCCTTCATCGGCCGCTGCAGGGACCTGGGAAAAACGGTGCTCTTTTCCAGCCACGACCTTACGGCGGTGGAACGCCTGAGCGACTCCGTCCTGGTGCTTCACAGGGGCAGACTGGCCGCCGACGCATGCCCCGCCGTCATCGCCGGCCGGGATAGCTTCGAAGAGGGTTTCGTCCGCCTTACGGAGGAGACGCCATGATACCCTCAACCCTCGCGACCGCAGGCCTGGTGGCCCGCAAGGAACTGCGGGACCTGAGCAGGGACCCCCGGACGCTCTTCCTGTCCTTCGCCCTCCCCCTGTTCCTCTTCCCCGCCCTGTTCTGGATGCTCGCCGCCTGGACTCCCGGTGCGGAGGACGGCGGCAGGCCCTTCCGCATCGCCCTGGGCGCCCCCTGGCACGGGCCGCAGGCCGACGCGTCCCGCTTCGTCTTCGTGCCCCTGGACGAGGGGGAGGACTACGACGCCCTGTGGACAGTCGGCGCTCCGGACGGGGGCGCAGCCCTGGGGACCATCGTGTACGACAACAAGCGGCCCCGCTCCATCGCGGCCTACCGGGCCCTCGCCGCCCTGCTCGGCGAGGACCGGAGGGCGGCCGACTACGGCTCCGTTCCCCTGCATCCCGAGGAGGAGGCCGCGGGGGACCTCATCCTGGGGCTGCTCGTCCCCCTCATGCTGCTTCTCTTCGCCGTCTCATGCCCCCTCCCCGTCGCCGCGGACGTGAGCTCCGGAGAAAAGGAGCGGGGCAGCCTGGAGGCCCTGCTCGCCACCTCCGCGCCCCGGACGGGCATCGTTCTGGGAAAGCTGGGGGCCGTCGCCGCGGCGGGCAGCGCCGGCGCCGCAGCATATGCCCTGGGAGTCTACCTGTCCTACCGCATCAGCCCCTCCATACTGGGACCCGGCCCCTACGTTTTCGCCCGCTCCCCCGGGGAACTGCTGCTGCTCGGCCTATTCGGCCTCCTTATCACCGCCCTCTTTTCCGCCCTGGAATTGGCCGCCGGGACCTTTACCCGGTCGGTGCGGGAAGCCCAGCTCTTGGGCATGCCCCTCCTCATCCTGTCCATGGGCGCCGTGTACGCGGCACAGAGCGTCGACCTCCGGGAAGTGCCGGCCTTCCTGCCCCACGTTCCCCTGGTGAACCTGTCCCTGGCCGTCCGGGAGCTGGCCCAGGGGGACCTGCGCGTCGGGCACCTCATCCCGGCCCTCTGCTGGGGCATCCTGTACCTCGCGGGGGCGGCCTTCCTGTCGGCCCGCCTGTTCCGCCGGGAGTCGATGGTCCTTAAGCGCTAGGGCTTTCCCGTCTTCGCCGTTCACGGCAAAAAAGCGCTTGATTCTTGCCGTTTTACGGCTATAGTGATTTTTGGAGGTATCTATGGATATAGTCGGCGCTCTGGTGGTGATAATCTTGGTGATCGTCATCATCAGGCTCATTTAAGAGCAGACCCATGGCAGTAAAACGCACCGTCCGCGGGTTTTCTTCCACCGCGCTCCTTCGTTTCTCCCTCGGGCTCTTCCTGGTGGTTCTGGGGATCACGGGCATAAGCCCCGACACGGGGGAGAGCTTCTTCGGCTTTTCCCGGGGGCATACGTCCCTGGAAATAAGCTTCGGCATCGTCGAGCTCCTCTGCGGGGTGTTCCTTCTGGCGGACGCCTTCCTCCGTCTGCCCAACCGGACCTCCGCCCTGGTGATCCTGATCATCCTGGGGCTGTGGCTTTTCCGCGTAGGGTATGTGGAATTCTATCGGGGCATCTCCTTCCGCAAGGACGGGATCGTCTTCCGGCCCGACTTCTGGAATTGGCTCCTCGCCCTGGCGACGGACCTGGTGATAGCCTCGGGCCTCTACGGGCTCCTCAGGACGGAACGGACCTAGCGGAGCCGAATTCCGACGGCCTCACCGGCGCGGGGCGGCGGCGCAAGCCCCTTTTCCCGGGTGTTTTTTGCGCCCCGACACACCCCTTGTTTACAAAACCGGTTTAATAACCCTATACTGGGGGTGAGGTGCCTCGGCACAGATACCAACGGGAGGCAGCATGCACATACCCCATACCGGCAAACGGATAGTCGGCGTAGTAGTTTCGGTAGGTTCGCTCCGGAGCCGTGAAAGCATCGGCGTCGGAGAATTCCTGGATCTCATCGATCTGGCCGACCTCTGCGCCAAGGTCGGCATAGGGCTGATCCAACTCCTGCCGGTGAACGATTCGGGCTTCCAAAGCTCCCCCTACAGCGCCCTCACCGCCTTCGGCCTGCACCCCCTGTACCTGAGGCTGGGCGAGCTCCCGGAAGCGGCGGGTTTCGAAGCCGAACTGGCGGCCCTGGGCTCCAAGTACGAGAAGATGGACCGCTTCCCCTACGGCGCGATCCTTCAGAGCAAGCTCGACCTTCTGCGGCGGATGTACCTCGGGCACGCGGCCTCCATCGCCGCCCAAGCGGAGACCGGCGGGCCCCTGGACGCCTGGATCCGCGAAAACCCCTGGGTGATGGAGTACGCGGTCTACCGCAGGCTCAAGGACTCCTACGGCGGCGCTCATTGGAAGGAATGGCCCGCCTACGCCTCCGTTGTCTCGGCGGATATCCGGAAGCTGTGGGACGACCGTGCACTCCGGGAGGAGCACCTCTTCTGGGCTTGGCTCCAGCGGGCGCTGGACGAGCAGTTCGGCAGGGCCGCCGCCGCGGTGGCGGAGCGGGGTCTCGTGCTGAAGGGCGACCTTCCCATACTCATGAACGAAGATTCCTGCGACGTGTGGGCCCACGGCGACTACTTCCGCAGCGACCTGGCCGCGGGAGCGCCGCCCGACATGTTCAGCCCCTTGGGCCAGAACTGGCAGTTCCCCATCTACGATTGGGACGCCCTGGCAAAGGACGACTACCTCTGGTGGCGCAGGCGGCTGGAGGCGGCGAACCGCTATTACGGAGCCTACCGCATCGACCACGTCCTGGGATTCTTCCGCATCTGGGCCGCATCCCGGCGGGACAATTCCGCGGTATTGGGCCGCTTCATCCCCTCCCTCCCCATCGGCGGCGGCGAGCTGGCGCAGCTGGGCTTCGACGAGGGGCGGCTGCGCTGGCTGTCCCGGCCCCACGTCCCCACCGGGGAACTCTACGACGCCCTGCGGGCCGCCGGCCTGCGGGACGGGGACGGCCCGGATTCCCTGGGAGCCCAGGCAGGCCGGGCCTTCTCCGCGGCCCTTGAGCGCATCGGCTCCGAGGAGCTCTGGCTCTTCAAGGATTCCATACGGGGCGAGCGGGACATTCAGGACCTCGGCCTCCACCCCGCAGCGACGGAATACCTCCAGGCCGCCTGGCGAAACAGGGTGCTCCTGGAGTACGAGGCGGGCACCTACGCCCCCGCATGGTCCTTCTGGGACACCCGGGCCTTTCCCACCCTCTCGGAGGACGAGCGCCGGGCCCTGGAGCAGCTGGTGGCCGCCAAACGCAGGGAGTCGGAGAAGCTCTGGGAAGACCAGGGCCGCAGGCTGCTCTCGGCCCTGCGCTCCGCCACCCCCATGATGGCCTGCGCGGAGGATCTGGGAGCCGTGCCGGATTGCGTCCCCGCGGTCCTGCAGGAGCTGGGCATCCTGGGGCTCCGGGTGATCCGCTGGGCCCGCCGCTGGGGCGAGGCGGGGGAACCCTACGAGGCCCTGGACGCCTATCCGGAGCTCACGGTCTGCACCCCGGCGGTGCACGACAGCTCCACCGTTCGGGAGTGGTGGGAACGGGAAGCGGACCGGAACGCCTTCCGGGCCTTCCTCGGCGAGCCGGAGCTGGA
Organism: uncultured Treponema sp.; assembly: GCA_964446515.1. Taxonomy (GTDB): domain Bacteria; phylum Spirochaetota; class Spirochaetia; order Treponematales; family Breznakiellaceae; genus CAYUPG01. Next base: position 2,088 of record CAYUPG010000013.1, on the reverse strand, counting down.
GGACGCCTACACCCCCGCCACGGCCCTGCGCATGCTCAAGAAGATTTCGGGCGCCCGGTCCCGGCTCTGCGTATTCCAGCTGCAGGACCTTCTGCACCTCTCTCCCCGGTGGTATGCCGAAAAGGCGGAATCGGAGCGCATCAACGTGCCGGGAACGGTGAACGACTTCAACTGGACCTACCGCATCCCCGGCACCCCGGAAGAATTGGGCGCCGACGGAGCGCTCGTCGCGGCCCTCGCGGAGCTCTGCTCCGTCCGCGGGACGCAAAGGAAGGGATGATGACGACTTTTTGCATTGAACTTACCCGCCTGAGCCCGGGCCGGGGTCCCGGGAGGGCGGATGCCCGCCTCGCGCGCATGGAATTCCACGTCCGCAGGGAAATCCGCAGGGAGCACGGCCTGGACGCCGCCCTCTTCGCCCTCCGGGGCAATGTGGTGTTCGCCGATTTCCACGCCGTCCGTGAATTCGCCGAGAAGCTCAACGCCAAGGTCAATCCCGTCGTCCATCCCGAGCGCTTCGTCAAGGCGGGGCGCCTCAACGCCATGGGCCTGATCGACGAGATACTCCACTACGTCGTGGCCCTGTACCGCGAGCAGGCGGCCCCCGGAGTTTTCGACGGAGCCCTTGCGGCCTTGGAGAAGCGCTTCGGCGGCGCCAAGACCGAGGCCCTGCTGCGGGATTTCACCGAGCGCTTCCCGCCCCAGGGAGTCTACGAGGGCACCCGGACCGTCGCCGATTTCCTCTCCGGTTCGGACGGCGGCGAGAGCAACCGTTCCCTGGTCCTGGAAGAGCTCATGATGCTGGCCCTGGCCAACGCCAATGGGGCCTTCGAGCCCTTCCGCTTCCTCTTCCACGACGAGGATCTCGCCGGCCGGTCCATCTACCCGGAGGCCGTCGCCGCCCTGCAGGACTACCTGGCCGGCCTTCCCGCCTTCGGCCCGGACAAGCAAACCCTCTGGGAACTCCTGCGCAGTCCCGCCGTGGCGGAGCCCTACTCCCTCACCGGACAGCTCGACTATATCCGCCGCAAGTGGGGGCTTATGGCGGGCAAGTACCTCACCCGTCTCCTCACCAGCCTGGACGTGGTCAAGGAGGAGGAGAAGCCCGTTTTCTTCGGCCCCGGCCCCACCAGGGCCTACGTGTACAGCGAGCTGGAGCACGAGTACGAGCGCTTCACCCAGGATCGGGACTGGATGCCCAGGACCGTCCTCATGGCCAAGAGCACCCTGGTGTGGCTCTTCCAGCTTACCAAGAAGTACGGCAGGCCCATCGAGCGCCTCGACCAGATACCGGACGAAGAGCTCGACGAGCTGGCCCGCCGGGGCTTCACGGGCCTCTGGCTCATCGGCCTATGGGAACGGAGCGCCGCCAGCCGGGAGGTCAAGCGCCGCTGCGGAAACCCCGAGGCGGCGGCCAGCGCCTACAGCCTCCACGACTACGATATAGCCGGCGAGCTGGGCGGCTGGGAGGCCCTGGACAACCTGCGCTCCCGCTGCGCCTGGCGGGGCATACGTCTGGGCTCGGACATGGTGCCCAACCACACGGGCATAGATTCCCGGTGGGTCATGGAGCATCCGGACCGCTTCCTACAGCTGGACCGTCCGCCCTTCCCCTCCTACACCTTCAACGGCGAAAACCTGTCCCCCCGTCCCGGGGTGGGCATCTACATTGAGGACCACTACTACGACCGCAGCGACGCCGCGGTGGTCTTCAAGCGGGTGGACTTCAACTCAGGAAACGTCCGCTACATCTACCACGGCAACGACGGCACCTCCATGCCCTGGAACGACACCGCCCAGATCGACTTCCTCAACCAGGAAGCCCGGGAAGCGGTGATCGGCACCATCCTGGGGGTCTGCAGGCAGTTCCCCATAGTCCGCTTCGACGCGGCCATGACCTTGGCCAAGAAGCACATACAGCGCCTCTGGTATCCCGAGCCGGGACACGGCGGGGACATCGCCAGCCGCGCGGAGCGCGGCCTCTCCCGGGAAGAGTTCGACCGGCGCATACCCGTGGAGTTCTGGCGGGAAGTGGTGGACCGCTGCGCCGTCGAGGCCCCGGATACCCTGCTCCTCGCGGAGGCCTTC
>CAYUPG010000012.1:0-26039 GCA_964446515.1 uncultured Treponema sp. | reverse complement strand
CCGGGTGGCGTCCCGGGCCTGACGGGCGGCGATGCGGGCCTTGGCGGCCAGGACCGTCTTCTCCAGTATCCCGTTGATGACGTCGGGGTGCTGGTCCAAGTACAGCTCCAGCTGCTCGTTTACCAGGGATTCCACGATGCCCTTGACCTCGGAGTTGCCGAGCTTGCCCTTGGTCTGACCCTCGAACTGGGGATTGGGAACCTTCACCGAAAGTATGGCAGTAAGGCCTTCACGGACGTCGTCCCCCGAGAGGGTCTCGTCCAGCTTCTTGACCAGCTTGGACTTTTTGAGATACTCGTTCAGGGTGCGGGTCAGGGCGGACTTGAAGCCGACCAGGTGCGTACCGCCCTCCCTCGTGTTGATGTCGTTCACGAAGGAGAACATGTTCTCGTTGAAGCCGTCGTTGTACTGGATGGCGCACTCCACCTCGACGTCGTCCCGGCAGCCTTCGATGAAGACCGGTTCCTTGTGGAGGACCGTCTTGTTCTGGTTCAGGTACTCGACGAAGCTCTTGACCCCGCCCTCGAACATGAAGTCGTGGCTCTTGGGCGTCGTCAGGCGCTCGTCGCGGATGGATATCTTGATGCCCTTGTTCAGGAAGGCGAGCTCCCTGAGCCGGTTGGAAAGCACGTCGAAGTTGTAGGTGAGGGTCTCGAAGATCGTTTCGTCGGCCTTGAAGCGCACCACCGTGCCGCGCCGGTCCGTATCCCCTATCACCTTAGCCGGCTCCTCGGGCACGCCTATCCGGTACTTCTGGAAATAGAGCTTTCCGTCCCGATGCACGTAGGCTTCGCACCAGGTGGATAGGGCATTGACCACCGAGACGCCGACGCCGTGGAGTCCGCCGGACACCTTGTAGGAGTTCTTGTCGAACTTGCCGCCCGCATGGAGGCGGGTCATGACCAGCTCGAGGGCGCTGACCCCCTCCCCCGGATGCATGTCCACCGGAATGCCCCGGCCGTTATCCTCTACCCGGGTGATGTCGTTTTTCTCTAGAACCACCAGTATTTCGGTACAATGGCCCTGCATGGCCTCGTCTACCGAGTTGTCTACCACCTCATACACAAGATGATGGAGCCCGTCGATACCGGTGGACCCGATATACATGCCCGGACGTTTTCGTACCGCCTCCAGACCCTTGAGAACCTGGATGCTTTGCGCCGAATAGCTCGATTCCATCCTATTTCCTATATTGAAAATGACTTGTTCGGTGGGAAAACCGCGACGGCCAGTATAGCCGCCTTGACGAAAAAAGTAAAGGCGAGGGAAATCCCGAAGCCGTCCCGTGGATTTCGTGTATGTGTATAACTTGTGGATATTTTTATAACTTATTGCATGAGCTGCAGTAACGATACACCACTCATAAACCCTTTTTTCCCGCCCCGTCGACGACTATGATTATTTATATATAATATATATAGTTATTTTGTTTTACTATTCATTTATGCTGTAGTTTGAGATTTTGGACGCCCATATATTACAAAAAACCTATTTGATGCCCGCCCTATTATTGTGGATAATATGTTAACAACCTGCAGAAAGGATGGGGAAGGAAAACATGGCCGCCTGGGACTATGAAATATTCTGGAAAGAAGCGATGAGCCAGATTCGGAACGAACTGGAGGAACAGGAATACGCCATGTGGTTCAACCTGGAATACCTGCGCTCATCGGAAAACGAGATATGCATAGCCGTGCCCTCTTCCTTCTACAGGGATCAGGTCAAGCAACGATACCAGCATTATATAGAAAATAAGCTCCACGAACTCAGCGGCAAGGCCCTGGCCCTGCAGTTCGAGATAAAGCCGAGAAATCCGACCCAGAGCACGGTCCAGTCCTCTAGGGGCGGGTCCGATCGCCGGGAGGAGCCCAAGGCCAGGGCGTCCAGGGCCGAGGAACCTAAGAAGGAAAAATCCCCCCACGGCCAATTGAACCGAGCCTACACCTTCGACAACTACGTGATCGGGGACAACAACAGCTTCGCCTCCAACGCAGCCATCGCCATCGCGAAGAATCCCGGCACCGCCTACAACCCCTTCCTGATATACGGCGGCGTCGGCTTGGGAAAGACCCACCTGATGCAGGCCATCGGCAACTTCATCTACGCCGAGTCGGATAAGAAAGTCATCTATATAACAGCCGAAAGCTTCACCACCGAGTTCATCCACGCCATCAAGGAAGGACCCACCAAGGCGGCGGCCTTCAAGAACAAATACCGCTATGTGGACGCCCTCCTCATCGACGACATCCACTTCCTCCAGAAGAAGCTTGAGACCCAGGAAGAGCTCTTCCACACCTTCAACGCCCTCTACGACAGCAACAAGCAGATGGTGTTCACCTGCGACCGTCCCGTATCGGAGCTGAAGAACCTCTCGGACCGGCTCCGGTCCCGGTTCGAGCGAGGCCTCAACGTGGACCTGCAGCCGCCCAGCTACGAAACCCGCTTCGCCATACTCAAGATGAAGTCGGAAGCCCGGGGCATATCCATTCCCGACCCGGTGATAGAACTGGTGAGCAAAAACGTCACCACCAACATACGCGACCTTGAGGCTGCCCTCACCAAGCTCATAGCCTACGCCGAACTGGTGGGAAAGCCCATCACCGTGGAAACCGCCCAGCAGCAGCTCAAGGACGTATTCGCGTCCCCTAAGCAGACCAACATGTCCATTGAGATCATCCAGAAAGTCGTCGCCGATTACTTCTCCCTTTCCTACAACGACTTGAAGGGTAAAAAGAGAACCCAAAACATCGTGTTTCCCCGACAGCTCTCCATGTACATCGCCCGGGAGATTACGGAGTACTCCACCACGGAGGTCGGCCTTGAATTCGGCGGACGGGACCACACCACGGTGATGCACGCCTGCCAGAAAATCGACGAGCGCATCAGGTCGGATCCGACCCTGGACTCCACGATCCAGACCCTCATCAGAATGATCAAGGAATATAGCGCGAAGAGCTAAAACCTGTTATTATGTTGGGGACGACGGGTGCAAACTCCGTCGTCCTGTGGAAGCTGTGGAAAGAAACGCCGGTTTATCCGGAATTTGTGAATTATGTATATCCATTACTTATAATGAGATGTACGGCTTTTCCACTTCCAGGTCGGGTCTATTATCACTACTACTATTTATATGTTATTAAGGAGATAGGGATATATGAAGTTCACCTGCGACCGAAGCGTCCTGCTCAAGGAAATCGCCATTGCCCAGGAGATCATCTCCTCCAAGAACGCTATCTCCATACTGTCCAACGTCTACCTTGAGGCTGAAAACGACACCCTCACCATCAAGGCTACGGACATAAAGGTCAACTTTGAAACCCGCCTGCCCGTGAACGTGCTGGAAAGCGGTTCCACTACGGTGTTCTGCGACAAGTTCCTCGGCATACTCAGTTCCATACCCGAAGGAGAACTCGAGTTCGATCAGAACGACGCCAAGATCACCATACGCCCTTCGGCACGGAAGATTAAGTTCCAGCTCAAGAGCATAGCCTCCGACAAGTTCCCTGAATTTCCCTCCTCCGAAGGAGCATCGTACTTCGATATCCCCATACGGGATTTCAAGGACATGATCTCCCAGACCGTGTTCGCCGTATCGGACGACGAAACGCGCTACTTCATGAACGGCGTGTTCTTCGAGAAGCAGGGGGACGATCTGGTCATGGTGGCCACCGACGGCAGGCGCCTGGCCTACATAGCAAAGCCCGTAGGATCAGGCATTCAGGATTTCCCCGGCATCATCATTCCTCCCAAGGTGCTGAACCTGGTGACCAAGAGATCGGGCGACGAAGGTCTCGTATCCCTCGCGGTGACCGACAAGACCATCTTCGTCCGCTTCGGTTCCTACAACCTTTCATCCGTGCTCATCGAGGGACAGTTCCCCAACTACCGCCGGGTCATACCGGAAAGCCAGGCCCACTCCTTCTCGGTCAACCGCGTGGAGATGCTTGAAGCCCTCAAGCGGGTTTCCCTGCTGGTGGAGCAGAAATCCCGACGGGTGTATCTCAACCTTTCTTCCGGGGTTCTGTCCGTATCTTCCGAAGAGAGCGATATCGGAACGGCGAAGGAAGACATACCCTGCCGCTACGACGGGGACGACCTCTCCATAGCCTTGAATTACCGCTACGTGGAGGAACCCTTCAAAGTCATCTCGGACGAGATGATCAGCGTGCACTTCACGGAAGCCAACAGGGCCATCACCATTAAGCCCGTTCCGGAGAAGGACTTTTTCCATATCGTGATGCCCATGCAGCTCGATTAGGGCCGTGTCCTTCTCCTCCCTCAGGACTGTATCCTACCGCAACCTCTCCGACGGGGAGGTCGCGCTGGGGGCCAGGGAAATCTACCTGGTCGGAGAGAACGGCCAGGGAAAGAGCAATTTTCTTGAATCCCTCTACGTGTGCTCCTACGGCACTTCCTTCAGAGGAGTGCGGGACGGCGAGCTGGTGCGCACCGGCAGCCGGGAAGCTTCCGTGGGAGCCGCGCTTTCCGGCGGTCTCCACGACAAGGTCCTGGTTAAGATCGAACCCCAAAAAAAGAGCGTTTCCGTGGACGGCAAACGGGTGGAGGACCGCAAGGAGCTTCTCTCCGTAGCCCCTTCCGTGGTTTTCTGCCACGAGGACATGGAATTCGTCGCCGGAACGCCGGAACGGCGCCGCTGGTTCTTCGACCAGAGCCAAAGCCTCCACGACCCGGCCTACATCGAGGATCTGCGCCGGTACCGGCGCATCCTCAAGGTCCGCAACACCCTCATCAAGGATCGGCGCCCGGATATGCTGGACGTGGTGGATCCGCAGATCGCCTCGTATGGTTTAGCCTTGATGGAAAAGCGCCGGGCGGCGGCCAAGCGTTTCTCCGAGACCTTCGGTCCGCTCTACGAGGAGGTGGCGGGCATAGCCGGAATCGGCGTGTCCTATCTGCCCTCCTGGAAGGATGAATCCGAGACGGCCATAGCGGAGAGCCTGATGCGTCGGAGGGAGACGGATATGGCCATGGGGACGAGCCTTTCGGGACCCCACAGAGACCGCTACGTCTTTGCCCGGCGGAGTATCGATTTCGCCGCCAAGGCTTCCACCGGACAGCGGCGACTCTTGGCCCTCCTCTTGCGGGTGGCCCAAGCCAGGCGCTACTATGAGGCCACGGGGGGAAATCCGGTGCTGCTCCTGGACGACGTGCTTCTTGAACTTGATCCCGAAAAAAGGCGGCGCTTCCTCTCCGTGCTGCCGGACTACGATCAGGCCTTCTTCACCTTCCTGCCCGAAGAGCCCTACGAGCGCTACCGGAAGAGCGATACCCTGGTGTACCGGGTGATTGAAGGACGGATAGCTCCATGAAGAAGGCGGGCGAGCTGCTGTCGGCGTTCTTCGACCGGAGCACCTACTCCGCGGCGCGGGAATACGCGGAGCTCTTCAATTCTTGGAAATCCATAGCCGGCGACGCGCTCGCCTCCCACAGCCGGATACGGGAGCTGGATAAGACCATACTTCTGGTCGAGGCGGACCACCCCGGATGGATACAGCTGCTTCAGGCCAAGCAGGCCCAGCTGCTCGAGGGCGTCAGGCGGCGTTTTCCCGAATTGGCGATTACCGGCATCGCCATACGGCTTGCCAGGGATACCGGCCTGCAGCGCCCTGTCGTACCCCGTCAGGCCGCTCCCGAGGCCGAACCGGCGGATCAACAACCGATCGAGGCGCACTCGGACGCCGGAAACCCCTACGACGCCATCCGGGACGAGGACTTCAAGGAAACCCTAAAGCGCCTTGAACGGAGCATCGCGGCGCGGAATGCCGGCAGCCCGGGGGAAAAGCCGGGCCGTTGACCAAGGGGGGGGCGGTGGGATATACTCACTTGCCGTAGTATTGACCAGACCAAGGAGATTCTCCCATGAAGCGTACTTATCAGCCCAGCAAAGTGAAGCGCAACCGGAAGTTCGGCTTCCGCGCCCGGATGAAGACCCGGGGCGGGCGACTTGTGCTGAAGCGCCGCCGCGCCAAGGGCCGGATCAAGCTTTCCGTTTCCGACGAAAAGAAGCCGTACTAAAGAGGTTCGAACTGTCGTTCCGATTTCGGCGCGCAGATCGATTGAAGGGAAGGGAAGAGATACGGGAAGTGTTTGCCCGGGGTAGGAAGGTTTCCTGTTCCGGCGCCAAGCTCTTCTTTATCGCGAACAACCGGCCGGAGAATCGGGTAGCGTTTACCTTTGCGCGGAAATACGGAAACGCCGTCCATCGCAACCGTTCTCGCAGGCTGAGCCGGGAAGCGTACCGCTTGATGCGTCCGTCCCTGCGCCCCGGCTATGATTTGGTAGTGCTGGTCTATCCCGGCTCGGATGAGCTGGCCATACGGAAACGGCAGTTCGATGAGTTGTTCAGGAAAGCGGGTATGACGACGGTGCCGGCGTGATGAGGCCTATCAGGAACCTGGTCCTCCTGTCGATCAGGTTCTACAAGGAAGCCATTTCTCCCCATTTGCCGTCCAGTTGCCGCTATACCCCCACCTGTTCATCCTACGCCTACCAGGCGGTGGAAAAATATGGTCCGTTGAAGGGTCTTTGGTTGGCCGTGAAACGTATACTCCGGTGCCACCCCTTTCATCCGGGTGGTTACGATCCGGTACCCTAAAGATTCGAGGAGCTCCATGGAAAAGCGAACATTGTTGGCCGTCGTGCTGTCGGTCGTCGTCATATCGGGCAGCTATCTTATCCAGAGCATCTTTTTCCCCGCTCCCGCACCGGCTCCCGTGGCTCCCGCGGCCCAGCGCACCGAGCAGACCGGTGCGGAAACCACGGTTCAGACTCCTGCACCTGCCCAGGCCGCGGATTCGGCCCTGCCGATCCTTCCCGCCGGCGCCGCCGCGATCGAAGAACCCGCTGCTGAGGAACGGCCGGTAATCGAAACCGACCTGGTCCGGGTGACCTTCTCCAGCAGGGGCGGCGACGTTCTTTCCTACAAGCTCAAGGAGCATAAGGACGGAAACGACTTTGTGGAGATGATCTTCGCCGGTGAAGGCGGGTCCAGGGCCTTCACCCTCGCCCTGGGGGATGCCAAGGCCCGGCCGCTGGCCGATCTTTTCCATGTGCGCCGTCCTTCGGACACCGTCGTGGAATTCTACCGGGACTACGCCCTGCCGGGAGACGGCGGCGAGGCCCGCATCTTCCGGCTGACCAAGCGCTACGAGTTCCGGCCGGGGGAGTACCTCTTCGAGTTGTCCGTCACCCTAGACGGGGGCTATTCCATCCCCTCCCTCAATTTCTCCGGCGCCGCCTATACCCTGGAGTTCGGCCCTCAGATCGGTCCGAAATTCGAAAAGCTCTCCCAGCGCTACGAATACCGCCACTACTACACCTATGCCGCAGGCAAGCGGAAGACCGAGAAGGTCTCCGCCAAGGCGCCCACGGTCATCACCAATAGGATCTCCTGGGCCGCCATCGCGGGCAAGTACTTCACCTTCGTCGCCGTCCCGGACGCCACGCAGTACGAGTACGCCTTCTCCATGGCCCCGGTCGCCGGCGTTCCGGAGACTTCGCGCCTCTTCATGACCAGGCCGCCGGTGAGCGGCTCCAAGACCACCGACCTGTACCGCTTCTACCTGGGGCCCAAGAACCAGAAGGCCCTGGGCGTCTACGATATCGCGGAAAAGAACGCCTACAAGCTTCGGGATCTGAACCTCGGGGCGGTGGCCAGCACCAGCGGCTTCCTCGGACCCCTGGAGTCCGTGCTCAAGTGGTTCCTCATGATCTTCTTCAAGGTCATTCCGAACTACGGCATCGCCATCATCCTGCTCACCATCCTGGTCAAGGTGCTCATGTTCCCCCTGACCAAGAAGAGTTCGGAGTCCACCCTGCGCATGCAGGCCCTGTCTCCCAAGATCAAAGAGATCCAGGAGAAGTACAAGGATAACTCCCAGAAGATGAACGTGGAGATGGCGGAGCTCTACAAGCGGGAAGGGTACAACCCCATGTCGGGCTGCCTCCCCATGCTCCTGCAGATTCCCATCTTCTTCGCCATGTACAACCTGTTCAACAACCACTTCGATCTTCGGGGCGCCCTCTTTATCCCCGGTTGGATTCCTGATCTATCCTTGCCTGAAACGGTGTGGAGCTTCGCGCCCTTCAGGCTGCCCATACTCAATTGGAGCGATCTTCGCCTCTTGCCCTTCCTCTATCTCGGGTCTCAGCTGCTCTACGGAAAGGTGACGCAGACCCCCGATCAGCAGGGCAACGCCCAGATGAAGATGATGCTCTACGTCATGCCCATCATGTTCTTCTTCATCCTGTACGATGTTCCCTCCGGACTGCTCCTGTACTGGATCATGTCCAACGTGCTCACCATGGGGCAGCAATTGGCTATAAACAAGTATCTGGCCAAGAAAAAAGCCCATATGGCGGCGAGCGCCGCGGCTTCCGGACCGGTCATCGCTCCCAAGCGCAAGAAGAAGTGAGAAGCATTCGACAGATGCAATCTCTCTCGCGAGGAGCACGCGTATGACATATGAATTCGAAGGCCGCACGGAAAAGGAAGCGATCGATCTGGCGGCGGAAAAGCTCGGTCTTGAAAAGGACGGCTTCGACGTGGAGATTCTGGAAACCCAGCGTTCCGGAATCTTCAAGAAGGGTTTCGTCCGCATAAGGGTCCACACCGACGAAGCGGTCTCCCAGGACTACGAGGAGGCCGAGGACTACGACGAGGGCGGCATATCCGACAAGCGGCGCTTTACCGAGGCGGTGTTCGGAGATCCCGAACCCAAGGATGATTTTGAAAAGGATCTGCTGGGTTTCGTCGAGGGCTTGATCGAAAAAATGGGTTACTCCGGAAAGGTCGTCGTCCAGTTCCGGGAGGAGCGCAAGATCGGCCTCAAGATCGATTCCGCCCATTCGTCCATACTCATCGGGAAGAAGGGCAAGAACTTGGACGCCCTCCAGCTTTTGGCCAACATCTATGCCGGAAAGCTGGGTCGGGAGGATGTGCGGGTCATTCTAGACAGCGAGAACTACCGCATACGGCGGGAAGAGTCCCTGGTGCGCCTGGCATACACCGTGGCGGACAAGGTGCGGGAGTCCCGCAGTTCTCTGCTCCTGGAGCCGATGAATCCCTTTGAGCGGCGCCTCATCCACACTACGCTCAACGACATCGCCGATGTGGAAACCAAGAGCGAAGGGGAGGGCCTGTATAAGCAGGTCCGGGTCTTCTATCGGGGTTCCCGGCGCTAGATTCTTAGTATGCGCACAAAAAGGGCCGGCCGCATCGCGCAGCCGGCCCTTTTTTATTCCCCCGCGGGCATCGATTCGGTCGCCGCTTACGCGGAAACCTGGTAACCGCCTAAGCGGTTACCTTGGCGATCATGGCCACCAGTTCTTCCTTCTGGAAGGGCTTGATCATGAAGGCCTTGGCGCCCAGGGCCAGGGCCTCCTCCTTGAGGGCGTCCTCTCCCTGGGTGGTGAGCACGATGACCGGCGTCTTGGAAGGGCCTCCGGTTTTTATAAACTCCTTGAGAAATTCGATGCCGTTCATCACCGGCATGTTGATGTCCAACACTATGGCGTTCACCCCCTGGGCCGCCAGGAGTTCCAGGGCCTGGGCCCCGTTTTCCGCTTCCAGCACGGTGTGGCCTTGGCTCTTGAGGGCCAGCGTCACGATTTTCCTCATGGTCATGGAGTCGTCCACATTCAAGATAGTCATCTGCTTCTCCTTGCAACGATATCGAATATAGCATGGTCGCTCGTAACTTTTAAGCGCGGCGCATAGATCTCCTTAAGGCGCACCGGATCAGGCGTCCGGGCGGCGACGGCATAGCCGCCCTTCGGCAGGTCCGTCAGGGCCTTATCCACCGCCGTCTCCATATCCGAGATGAAGGCGCAGGCGCCCTCGATCTGCTGGCGGGTGATGTCCTGGAACTGCAGGGACGAGAGTATGTCGCCCATGGAATCGTTGACCCGTATGGCGTTCTCCGAGAGGGATGCGAAAAGACGGCGGGTAAGCTCGTAGGAAGCCTTGAGCGCCTCCACGGTGATCTCCGCCTGTTCGGTATCCGCGCGCACCTTTTCGGTCAGATTCTCGGACTTGAGTATCCAGCGGTCCAGCAGCTCGGCGTTGTAGGTTTTGAACTCCTTTACGATCTGGAGTATGCTCTCGGCAAAATCGGTGGTTTGTCCGTTGAGCTTCTGGAGCTCCGTGACTATGACCTTGAAGCCCTGGCCTCGGATCCCGATCTTGGCGGATTCCACCGCCAAGTTGAAGGTAATGATCTTGGAGCGCTCGGCGATATCCTCTATGCCGATGATGAGCGACTCGGTCTTTGCCACCAGCTCGGCAATTTTCCGTATCCGGCCGGTATTCTCATGATTGATGGCGAGAAACTCCTGGATGACCTGGCCGCGGTTGAGGATGGACTCGTGGGAGCGGCGTATAAGGGCTTCCAGGCCCAGCTGCTCCGTATTCCCGGGGTGATCGGTCAAGCCCGCCATCGCCTCCCTGGCGTCCCGAGCTCCGGCGTCGGCCTGTTCGGAGATGGCTCCGAAGCGCTCCAGAAGGGTGAGGGCGGATTGCTCGGTATAGGAGACTACCCGCTCCATGAGGAGCTTGATGTAGGGGATGCGGGCCTGCACCTCCAGAAGGGCGGCGGGCAGGGGCTCGAGGGTCTGCAGGGAAAGGGCGCGCCGGAGCGCTTCGCTGCGGTCCGCCGAAAAAGCGGCGATGCGGGCCCTCGCGGCTGTAAGCGGATCGGCATCATCGGCGGCGGCTTGTCTGCCTGCGGCCGCACCCTGCCCGGAGAGCAGCAATATCGTCCGATCCTCCGCTTCCAGGAGGCGCAGGAGGGGCAGAAGGTCGGCGACGACCCGGCGGTGCTGCTCCAGTTCACCCTCCAAGGCCTCGCGGGAACGCCGCTCCTCGCTCCGCAGCCGGTTGTCTGTGAAGCGCAGGATGAGAAGAAGTATGAAAAGAAGGAGGCTGAGGGCGGCGGCCGCCATGGAAAGGGCCGCCGTCCCGGTCACGCCGGCCGCAAGGGCTACAATGCACACCAGAGCGCCAAGATAGAGCGGCCACGAAGAGGACGGAAATTTCATATAAAAGATTGTATACTCTTTTTCATATTGGTCAAAGGAGTTTTTATGCGCCCCATGATCGCGGCGGCCATTGCGTCCACCATTTTGGTTTTTTCATCCGGCACACTCGAGGCCTACGAGCCGAACGCCCTCTTGCGGCCGGAGCTGCTCGCGGAGATGGAGCGGGAAGGCTCGGTGACCAGGGTCCAGCTGAAGAATCCTCGGCCGGTTCTGGTTCCCGGGGCCGAACTGGCCCGCACGCTGACGGACCGGGTGTTTTCGGAGCTCGCGCCGACCCTGCTGGTCGAAAGCCTCTACCTCTACGATAAGCCGTCCTACGCCGCGGGGCGCCCGTGGTCGGAAGCCGAACGGCGCGAGCTGTACAACGCCGTGCGGGCCCTCAGCACCCTTGCGGGCATTCAATACTATTCCGCGAGCCGCAAGACCATGCGCACCTTTTACGAGAGCTCGGCGGTCGTCGACGGGCCGGATACCAAGCGGCCTACGGCGGATCCTGTGGCCGACGTCCCGCCGGATCAGTCTGAACTCTACGCGCGGCAGAAGGACCTGACCTTCGGAGACAACATCTACCGCTACTCCTTTTACGCGCGGCCCGAAGAGCTGGCCTTCGTGCAGGAGAACCTTACGGCTATGAACTACGGACTCGTGCCGATTCTGGGCAAGAACCGCCTGCGGACGGTGGTGCTGGTGGCGGATGCGGGAAATTTCCTGGTGGTGTACGCGGCTTCCATGGCGAAGGCTGCGCTTCTTCCCGGGATTGAAGGGAAGGTGAGGGATTCCTTCTCCAATCGCGCCGATGCGGTATACGGGTGGTTCGCGGGCCGGGCGGACGGAGCCTTTTCCCGGGCGGCGGGACTCTAAAAAAAGGAAAGCCGTTCCGGCCTAAGCCGGAACGGCGCCTTCCCGGTTCGGTCCCGCTGCTACTGCAGGAGCTGGAGTACGCTCTGAGACTTCTGGTTGGCCTGAGCGAGCATCGCGTTGCCGGCCTGGCTGAGGATCTGGTTCTTGGTGAAAGAAACCATCTCGTTCGCCATGTTGGTGTCGCGGATGCGGGACTCGGCGGCCTGCAGATTCTCGGCACCGATGTCGATGCCCTTGATCGCATGCTCCAAGCGGTTCTGGTAGGCGCCAAGGTCGGCCCGCTGTTTGTTGACCTTCTTCAGCGCCTCGTCGAGAGTTCCAATGGCACGGTTGGCGCTGTCCGGATCGGACAGCGAAAGAATGGAATCGTCACCAGGATTGCGGACCCCGAGGCCCTTGGCGGTCATGGTGCCGATGAAAACGCGCTCCCTCTGGTCCATGTTGGCACCGATGTGCAGCCACATGGAAGCGGTGACGACGTTCTCTCCGGTTTCCCGGGCGAAACGGCCGGTCAGCATGTTCATGCCGTTGAACTGGGCGTGGGATGCGATGCGGTCTACTTCATCCACGAGCTGGGATATTTCGACCTGAATCTGCATCCGATCCTCCGCGGTATAGATACCGTTGGAGGACTGCACCGACAATTCGCGGATGCGCTGAATGATGTCCTGGGTTTCCTGAAGGAACCCCTCCGCGGTCTGAATGAACGATATGCCGTTCGCGGCGTTGGTGGACGCCTGGTTCAAACCCCGGATCTGGCTGCGCATCTTTTCAGATACCGCAAGACCGGAGGCATCATCGCCGGCGCGATTGATGCGCATGCCGCTGGACAGCTTCTCCATGTTCTTGTCCAGGCTTCCCTGGGTAACACGGAGGGACCGATCGGCATACATCGCGCTCAGGTTGTGGTTGATGATCATAGGCTTCACTCCTTTGGCGTTTTCGACGCGCTCCGCCGGAATTGGCGGGGTGGGCGCCGCGGCATCCTTGCCGTTGCTCTACGAAGATGTAACGTGCCGGAACCCTCGACCCGCCCTTGCCGGAAGGGTGAGGATACCGGAACCGGGTTCGTCTGCGCGGAGGCCCGACGGGCGCGCGCCGGCTGACCGGTTCCGCTTAGAGTATCGGAGCGGACGTGGGCGGCCTTTAGCGGTGTTGGAAAAGCCGCCGGCTTTTCCAACGCCCGCCGCACGGGTAAGCGTCAGGATCGGCGGGAGGCGGGTCCTCGGCAGCGGGTGCAGCCGAGGACGTGGACGTGGGAGCGTCCGGGCTTGTCGAAGAGGCGGGCGATGAGGACTTCCTCGGGGCGCAGCGTGGCGCCGCAGACCGGGCAGATGCGGTCCCTCTGCCCGGAGAGGCAGTGCGGGCAGCCTGCCACGTGCATCAGGCGGTCCAGGCCGCCCATGGAGGGAAAGGCCGAGGATTTTACCCGCTCGCCCTGCACAAGGCGTGCCGAACAGACAGGGCAGGTGCGCGGCGCCCCGGGAAAGCTCTCCTGCACGGACTGGCGACCGCCCTGCCTGCGGGAGCCGGAAGCATCCGATCGGGGTGTTCCTGTGCCGAAGCGGAAGAAAAGGGTGTAGCCGAACCAGAGCAGGGCTGTTCCAACGAGGATGAGGAGCAGGTACTGGAATACGTCGGCCATGAGCCCAGTGTACCCCATGAACGGGGCGCTTGTCGCTTGCCGGCCGCCCGCCCTGGGGGTATACTAGCGGGGTGTCCATACTCTACATCGTGGCTACGCCCATAGGTAACCTGGGGGACATCACCTTCCGGGCCGTCGAAATACTCAAGGGCGTGGACTTGGTCGCCTGCGAGGATACCCGGCACACCCTGAAGCTGCTCAACCATCTGGGCATCAAGGTGCGCCTCTTGTCCTGCAGGTCCCACAACGAGGGGATTGCGGCGGACAGGGTGATTTCCCACCTGGACGAGGGAAAGACCGTCGCCTTCGCGAGCGACGCCGGCACCCCCGCGGTGAGCGATCCCGGGGCGGTGCTGGTCAGGGCGGCGGTCGAAGCGGGCCACGAGGTGATTCCCGTTCCCGGGGCCTCGGCCTTCGCTTCCCTGGTGAGCGTTTCCGGCGGTCTGGACAAAACGGTGGTATTCGAGGGGTTCCTGTCTCCTAAGGGCGGACGGCGGCGCTCCCGGCTCAAGGAGCTCTTGGAGGCGGAGACGGCCTTCGTGGTGTATGAATCTCCCTACCGGGTGCTCAAGCTCCTGGACGATTTGGCCGATCTAGAGGGAGACCGGTACCTGTGCGTCGGGCGGGAGATGACCAAGATCCACGAGGAATACCTGCGGGGATCGGCCGCCGAGGTCAGGGATAGTCTGGCGGAACGGGAAACCCAGCTGGGGGAATTTTCCGTCTACGTATCTGGCAAGAAAAGCGGTAAACTATTACAATAGGTATGCCGATACTTTGTAGTAGACGGCGAGGTAGGACACCACTATGACGATCGACAGGATAGGCTCCATAGATCCCATTCAGGGCGGCAAGAAGACCGGGCGGGCGGAAAATGTCCGGCGCACGGCCGATACGGATTCGATCGCCCTCTCGACGGAAGCGATGGAGAAGGGGGATCTCTTTCAGGCGGTGGAGCTGGTATCTTCCGCATCGGACGTGCGCGCCGATAAGATCGCCGAGCTGAAGAAGAAGATCAACGATCCCGACTACCTCAACGATGCGATGGTTTCCGCGACCGCGGACCGGATCATGGATGCCTTCGGCCTGTAGCCGGATGTAGGAGACGCTATGGGGCGGAACCGCGGGTTCCGCCTTTTTTTTCCAAAAATGCCCGCCGTCGGGGCGGCGCGCGGTTCGGCCGCGGCACGCTCGGGGTTCGGGCGCTGCGCGGGGGCGGACGATGGCGGATATCGCGTTCAAGCTGGACCCAAGAATTATAATCGGCACCGAGACGGTCAACCGGGTGGGCAGCGTCTGCGCGCCCTACGGCGGCCGGGTCCTGGTGGTGACCGAGCAGGTCCTCTACGAAAACAAGGTTATCGAAAGGGTATCCTCGGTCCTGGAGGATTCGGGGGTGGAATCCCTGGTGTTCGACGAGGTTCCGGCCCAGGCGACGGCGGAAGTGGCCGAGGCGGCCGCCGAACTCGCCCGGGGCGCCCGCTGCGGCGCCATAGTCGGCCTCGGGGGTCTCAAGACGCAGGCGGTGGCCCGCACTGCGGCCCTGCTGTCCTCCTCGGACGACTACCTCTTCGATCTCATCGACGGCTCCCTATCCGGCAGGCCCCACCTTCCCTATATCGCCGTTCCGACCACCGGTCGGGATCCCTTCCTCTTCTCGGACTACTTCGTCGTGGTGGATCCGCGGGACCGTTCGGTTAAGACCATCAAGTCTCCCCAGGGTCTATGCGCCGCGGCGATCATAGACGGGGGCCTTTCGGAGTCCCTGTCGGGTAAATTCGCCTCCACCACCGCCTTCGACGGATTCTGCGTGGCCCTGGAGGCCTACTGCTCCACCAAGGCGAACTTCCTGTCCGATGCGCTGCTGGAGCAGGCCCTGTCGCTCTATGCGAGGATCATGGATTCCTACTCGGACAACAGGGTTTTCGACCTTGTCGGCGGTTCAACCAACGCCGGCCTGCTCATGGCCATGGGGACTTCCATGAGCGCCCCCGGCATAGGGACCGCCCTCTCCTACGCGATTAACGGCCGCTTCCCGGTGGCCAAGTCCTGGTGCTCCACCGTCCTGCTCCCCTACGTGCTGGAGCGCCTGGTGCCTGCCCGGCCGGAGAAGCTGGCGAAGGTGGCGGCCCTGATCGGCGAGCCGGTGGAGGGAAGCTCCACGGCGGAGGCCGCGGCCATGGCGGTGGACGGCATACGGCGGCGCATGGGGCTCCTAAAGGTGCCCGCGCGGCTCAAGGAATTTGACCTGTCCCTTGACCGCCTGGTGCCGGTGGCGGAGGTCGCCCGCAATTTGGATTTTGTCGCCTACAGCCCCCGTCCCATATCCACGGAAGACGCCTACGATATCCTCAAGCAGGCCTACTGAGCGATGATACCCCTCCACAAGCTCGCCCGTCTCCCCAGGCACCAGCGGCTGCGCAAGATAGCCAAGACAGCCGAGGAGGCGGAGCGGGCGCGTCCCCCCCTGGCCTACGGCGGGCCCTACTTGGCCGAGCTGGCGGCCACGGCAGCGTCCGATCCGGAGTTTTCCGCCGCCGCGGCCCGGGAGCTGGGAGCGGCGGCGGCGGCCCTGGCGGCGGCAGGCCGTGGTCCGTCGGACGATGCGCCGGGGCGGACCGAGCTTCGGCGGGCCCTCAATACTCTGCGGCACCTGCTGTCCGCGGAGATAGGCAGGATTCCGGCGGATTGGGACTTCGTGGACGGCGACGGGGTGCTGAGCGCCGCCGAGCGGCGGGTCTTTCCGGGCGTGCGGGTGTACCTGGAGGACCTCAGGTCCCCCTTCAACGTGGGTTCCCTCTTCCGGACGGCGGAGTCCTTCGGGGTGGAACGCCTATTCCTCTCGCCCCTCTGCGCGGATCCGCTGCACCCCCGGGCGGAGCGCACGGCCATGGGCTGCACCGCGGTGCTGCCCTGGGAGCGGCTTGAACGGGACGCCCTGCCTCAGCCCCTCTTCGCCCTGGAAACGGGCGGAATTGAGCTGGACCGCTTCCCCTTTCCTGCTGCCGGAACGATGATCGTGGGCTCGGAAGAACTGGGCGTAAGCCCCGCCGCCTTGGAGGCTGCGGACCGTTCCCTGGGGCGGGTTTCTATCCCCACCTACGGAGCAAAGGGTTCTCTGAACGTAGGAGTAGCCTTCGGGATAGCCATGCGCGCCTGGGCGGCGGCGCTGGCGGCGGCGGAAAACTGAGAAGCAGCCGGCCTTCCTGCCGCCTCAGCGGGCGCGCTGGTTTTCCCGCTTGAAGCCCGTGGAGAAGCGGTCGATCAGGGACTCTATCTGGGCGGCGGAATTGATGCCGAACGTGTTGAGCACCTTCTTCTCAAGCTGATCGAAGGTGATGTTCCGGGCCTCGAATTCGCAGAGCATATTGGCCAGGTACACGGTCTCCACCAGGTCCTTGTGCTCGCTGGAGGCGACCGTCGGGTCGTGGTGCAGCCGGATCGCGCTGACGAGGTTCTCCGGGAAATTCCACTTCTCCGCGATCAGGGCGCCGATTTCCGCATGGTTCATGCCCGCGGAGAGGTCCTCGAAAGTGGCGGAGGGAATTTCCTTTTCCGAGCAGAAGTTGCGTATCTTGTTCAAAAGATCCGGATGGACGTTGGCGAAGATGATCTTGCCCATATCGTGGAGTATTCCCCCGACGTACACGTCGTCCAGCAGATTGCGGTCCTTTCGGAAATTCTTGGCCAGGTTGTAGGCGTAGAAGGCGGTCTTGTAGGAGTGTTCCCAGAGGGCCTTCTTGTCCGCCGTGTCGTCCCCCAAGATCTTCTGGGTTCCGTAGGAGTACAGCAGGTTCTTGATGCCCCGGATCCCCACCATCTTTACCGCCTCGGAGATCGAGTCCACCTTTTTGGCGAGCATGAACTGGGCGGAGTTGACGATCTTGAGGAGATCCGCCGTCATGGCGGGGTCCATGGAAATCTGCCGGGCTATGTCGGACATCTCGGACTTGGGGTCGTTGATGAGCTTCTGTATGATGACGATATTCTCCGGGAACTGCGGCAGGGTGGTCACCTGATCCACAATGGCCCGGGAAAGTATGGACAGGTTCTCGACCCTGGTCTGGTCTATGGGAATGGATACCCGGGCTATGGTCTCGGATTCGGTCCCCACGATGTCGAAGCAGTCCTCGTCGAGTCCCACCTTCTTGAGCATGAGCACCAGGATGACAAGCCCGAGACCGGCGCCCTCGGAATCGTCCAGGACCTGGGTAAGGGCTTCTTCCAGCGAATTGTACTGCCGGGATCGGGCCAGCTTGTCGTGGATGCGTATGAGCTCGGTCTTGGTTATGGCGACGTTGTTCCGAATCTCCAGGTTGATGATCTGTCCCTTCACCTGAAACACGAGCTTGATGTACAGGCCCTTCTCCTTCTGGAGCTGAAGGTAGTGGGCGATGTTCTCCAGGGTGTCGGATTTGAAATTCTCCATCCCGGCCTTGTAGTCCTCGGGGCTCGCAAGGTCCAGGCCGCGCTCCATGAAGTAGACGCGCTTGGTGTTGGCCTTCTTGGCGTTCACCGCCAGCTCCCTGACGCAGTAGGAGAGGTAGTCTTTGAGCTTCTCCTGACCCACCTCCTTCAGGAAGGACTCCAGCACCTGCTCGATGTATACCTCTATCTCGTGGGGCAGGGTATAGGTGGTGATCGTGAGGGGAATGCCGGAGAGTACGGCCTTTTTGATCTTGGAAACGTCGACGCTCAGTTCTTGGGGTGCGGCCATGCTACTTTTCCTTCTTACTACAAGACGGGGTGGGATACCCTTAGTGTTCCTAAGTATAACATCCGGCGATGGAGATTCGCAAGAAGGAATTGAACTTACGTTTCATAGCTGCGGATGACCTCCGCCATGCGCAGGAGCTCCCGGGAGACGGCGCCGTTGACCGACGCTTCGGGGAAATTCCCGGAGCCGTCGTCGGCGCCCGCATCCAGGCCGGTCAGAACCTCCAGGGCTTGGTCGATGGTGCCCACGGCATAGATATGGAACCTGCCGCAGCGGATATCCGCTTCGACCGCATCGCTCAAGACGAGGTTCACCATGTTTCGCCGGGGGATGACGACGCCTTGGCTGCCCGTAAGGCCCCGCTTGGCGCAGATGGAGTGGAAGCCCTCGATCTTTTCGGGTATCCCGCCCACGGGCTGCATGTCCCCGAGCTGGTTGACGCTGCCCGTCATGGCCAGGTCTTGGCGCAGGGGAACGCCGGAGATGGCGGACAGAATGGCGCAGAGCTGCACTGCCGTGGCCGAATCCCCGTCTATGGGGGTGTACATCTGCTCGAAGCAGACGCTGGCGGTGATGGAGAGGGGGAAGGTCCGGGCGTAGCGGCTGCGCAGGTAGCCGGAAAGGATGAGGACCGCCTTGTCGAAGATCTCCCCCGAAAGGCCCGATTCCCCCTCGATGTTGACGACCCCCCCGTCGCCGGGAGCGACCCGGGCGGAGACCACCACGGGTATGCCGTAGGCATAGTAGCCCCGGTCGTGCACCGCAAGGCCGTTGGCCTTTCCCACCGCGCTGCCCCGGAGCTGCAGCAGGATTTCGTCCGAGAGTATCATGGCTTCGAGCTTGTCCTCGGGCAGCTTGTGGATGTAGGCGCGGAGGTCCAGGGCCTTGCGTATTCCCGCGGCGTCCAGGACCGCCGCGCCGTCCCGGGAGGCGCACCAGTCCGCCTCGCGCAGGAGGTCGGCGACCTGGGAAAACCGGGTGCTCAGCTTGCCCCGATGGTCCGCCATGCGGACGCTCTGCTCCAGCACCGCCGCGGCTCCGTCGGCGCTCAGGGGCCTGAGCCCCTCCTCCGCGCAGATCTTGCCCAGGAAGGAGGTGTAGCGCCGCTGCGACTCGGGGCTGCGGTCCATCACGGAGTCGAATTCGGCGCACACTTTGAAGAGCTTCTGGAAGTCCGGGTCCGTCTGGTAGAGGATGTCGTAGGTGGACTCCCCCCCGATGAGGACCACTTTGAGGTTCACCGCTATGGGTTCCGGCTTGACGGCAGCGGGGGGCGCCAGGGGGCCGCCGTATCCTTGGATTTCCACCATGCCCGTCTGCAGGACCCGCTTGAGGTAGGGCCAGGCGTCCTCCTCGTCGACGATATCCTCGGCGCGGAGGACAAGAATGCCGCCGGAGGCCTTGAGGATGCTGCCTCCCCGGATGCGCAGGTAGGCGGAGCGCAGGTCCTCCATGGGGCCTCCCGAGGATTCGATGGTCCCCACGAGGTTCGACAGGGTGGGCCTGTTTTCGAAAATCACCGGGACGGAGGCCCCTTCCGCACGGTCGACGAGTATGTTGGCCCCGTAGCGGGAAAGGACGGGATTCCTGCGCTTCCGGCCGGAGGCCGGCGCTTCCTGCCGCTCCTTGGCGAAGTAGGCCAGGTGGTCAAGGACATCCTCGGTCATTTCATTCAGCCAAGCGGCGGTCGATTCCTGCGGGAAAGAATCGGCCAGCCGGCGTACCCGTGCGCCTAGCTCCGGCTTGAGCATCTCCCGTGAGATGTCCCTGACCCGCAGGTCGTGGCCGATCCGTGAGCGCTTCATGGTTTCGAAGAGGGTGTTCATGCGGTCCATGAGGGCGTAGTAGCGCTCCCGAAGGGTATTCCACTCCTCGACGGCGAGGTTCCCGCCGGCCACCTGGGCCTGGAGATCCTCGAAGGTTCGAGGTATGCCGTCCCGCAGGGGAAGCAGGTCCGTGCCCTGGTTCTCCCCGTCGGCGGTCTGGACTATCTGGAAGCCGGCCGCGGCGGCATCGGACTCCAACTCCGCCAGGATGCGGTTTTCCTCCTGCTCCATGGCGGAGAGGAGGGCGCCCTTGCGCTCCTTGAAGGCTTCGCTTTCTTCATGGAGCCGCACCAGGCGCTTTATGTCCTCCACCAACTCATGGAGGGCGCTCTTGAACTCCCGGGCTTTGCCGGAGGGGAAAGAGAGCAGGCGGGGCTCCATGGGATTGGAGAAATTAGAAACATATACTTTATCTTGCAGGCCGGCATTACTTGGAGTATAGTCGGATAGGGCGCGCATGAGGGCGGTGCGCCGGCCCGTGCCGGGAGCGCCCTGGATGTAGATGTTGTAGCCCTTGGACGGTATGCCCAGGGCGAGGGAGAGGGCCGCAAGGGCGCGGCTTTGGCCTATGACCGCCGCATCGGCGCCGGCGGCGGCATCCTCCCGGGCTTCCTCGGGCTCGATGTTGAAGAGTATGTCCGCAATGGACAATTCGTAGGTGTCGGCAGCCACGGTGGTACTCCTTCTAGGAGTTTAACTATCAGACCATAGCAGGGCCCAGTCAAGGGCCGGGAGGATATAGGTGATTCCGCTTGAGGACGTGAACGGACGTATCCTTTACCAGGATCAGGACCACTCTTTCATCTGGCTGGGGGCGGACCCCGAGTCGTCGACGGGCGTAGTGCAGACGAACCAGTACCTCATCATCGACAAGGGACGGGGCGTGCTGCTGGATCCTGGGGGGATACACCTGTTCGCCCGGGTGGTGGCCGTGGCCAGCCGCTTCATTTCCCTGGACCGCATCGATTCCATCTTTTTTTCCCACCAGGACCCGGACGTATCCTCGGGCATCGCTCTCTGGCTGGGCGTAACCTCCGCCAAGATCTACGTCAGCTCCCTCTGGCTGCGCTTCCTTCCGCACTTCGGCATCGTGGACCAGTCCCGGGTCTTGGGCATAGAGGAGTACGGGTCCGCCCTGAAGCTGGGCAGCGGGGCGGCGCTGCGCTTCCTTCCTGCCCATTTCCTGCATTCCACGGGGAATTTTTCCGCCTACGACGAGCGGTCCAAGATCCTCTTTTCCGGTGATATCGGCGCGGCCGTCTTCCCCCCGGGGAAGGACCAGCTGTTCATCGACGATTTCGAGGCGGTGCTGCCCCACATTGAGCCCTTCCATAAGCGCTACATGGCATCCAACCGCGCTACCTCCGCCTGGGCCCGGTCCGTTTCGGCCCTGGCGCCCCAGATGATCGCCGCCCAGCACGGGGGCGTATACCGCGGGGCTGCGGTGGGACGCTTCCTGGATTGGTTCGGCAGGCTGTCCTGCGGCATCGATATGCTGGACTCCATCTACAAGCACTAGGCGGTACCCATGTCCGATACTCCGAGCAGTTTTGAAAACCAGGCCCTGGCTATCCGGCGCTTCGTGGTCGGCTACAACAAGAGCGTGGTGCTCAACACGGTGACCCTGCGGTCCCTGGACATCATCGGCTACAACCTTGAAAAGATCGGCTCGGGGCTTTCATCCATCGTGGCGGCCTTCGAGGAGATCAGGGCGACAAGCCAGACCACCTCGGGGAACGCAGACCGCATCGACGACATGATGGACGGCATCCTTACCCAGAACGCCAAGACCGGGGAGGGTATCGACCAGCGGGTGGCGGACATCAACCGGGCCGCGGAATCCGCAGGCCGCATCTCCTCCCTCTTTTCCGACCTGTCGGAGAAGGCCAAGAGCATATCCGCGGTGACCGGAGCGATACAGGACGTTTCGGACCGCACCAACATACTGGCCATCAACGCGTCCATCGAGGCGGCCCGGGCGGGGACCGTGGGCAAGGGCTTCCGCATCATCGCCAACGAGGTGCGCACCCTGGCCGGCCAGACGGGGGATTTCGCGAAGACCATCGAGAGCACCATCTCCGACTTCCAGAGCGTGGTGGGGGACATCTCCTCGGAGCTCCAGGGCTTCACCGCCCTGCTGGGCACCTTCAAGGAGTCCTTCAATACGATTCTTGAGAGCTTCCAGTCCAATGCCCGGTCGGTGGACGATGCGGGGGCCTTCCTGAGCCAGATATCCGGATCCATACGCGAGGAGACCACCGCCCTGACGGAGGGTCTGGAATCCCTGGAAGGCATCTCCACCTCCCTCAAGGATACCCAGGTGGTCTTCGGCGCCCTGGTGAAGACCTACGGTAACCTGGACTCCATTCTTCAAAAAGAAAGCGGCCGCTGACCATGCGGGATCTGGTCCTCCTGGAGCTCCTGATAGGGGGCATCCTCTTCCTGTCCCTGATTCGGCCCTTCGTCAAGGCCTTTCGTGGCGTGGATGGCCTGGCCCTGCTTCCTGCCGTCTCTGCGGTCCTTGCGCTTGCCCTTTTTCCCGCCTACGGGTTCCGGCCGGAGGCTTTGCCCTTGGCTCTCTTCGCGGTGATCCGATTCTTCCTGGGTCTGCCCTACCTATCGGCGGTCCTTCGCCGCATGCGCGCGGACGACTACGGGGAGCGGCCCTTCCTGCCCTCCGCGGTGGGCATCCTGCTGCTGGCCGGGGTCTGCGCATTCGCCGTGCGCTATGCCCCCGCCGTGGAGACCGGGTCGCGCTATCCCTTTGCATCCTACGCGGTAACGGACGAAGAGCGGGGGATGGTCCTGCATCTGCGGACCTACTCCGGCGAGGAAGCTGAAGCCGCGGACGCTGCGGAAGCTGCTCCGACTGCTCCGAACCCCACGGTGCTGCTGCTGCCGCCCCTTTCCGGCTCCGTCGCCGTGGTGGACAGGGTATGCGAGGCCCTCGCGACCGCAGGGTTTCCGGTCCGCACCTATTCGCGGGAGGGCTTGGATGTCCCCGCGTTTCGGACCGACGGCGGCAGGGCCTACCCGTCGGCGGGTAGGCTGTTCCGCCATGGGGCGGCCTTTTTGGCGGGAACCCGCTACAGGACGGCGAACGAGTGGGGACGCCGGGACGAGGAGGAGCGGCTTGCGGACCTGTCCTTCCTGGTGCGGCATCTGGAGGAGAGGGGAGAAGGACGCGGGGGCCTGCTCATCGTCGGCTACGGCACCGCGGCGTCGGCCGCGGTGCGCTACGCCGAGGGGGCTCCGGCATCGGTGCTTGGAGTCGTCGCGGTGGAGGGACACCTGCTGTCGAGCCTCCTCTCCGAGCCGCCGCGGACGGTCGGGGCGGAGGCGGGCCTGCGCGGCCGGCTGAATAGGGCGGCGGATGCCCTGCGGCCGCTCCGCATGGTCGGCGTCGGCGGCATCCCCTCCCCCTCCGTGCCGGTTCTCTTCATTCTGTCCGACAGGATCAAGGAGATCGAAGAGCGGGACGGCCGCTACTCCGCAGTGCTCAGGGTGCTGCGCTCGGCGCGCTTTCCGACGCTTCTGGCCGCCCTGGATGGGGCCGGGCCCTTCGACTATTCGGATATGGCGGCTGAGTATCCCCTCTATTCCGCCCTTGTCCCGGGCCTGGGCTCCGTGGCGTCCCCCGACAGGGCCCGCTATGTCGCCGATACGGCTGCGCTGATCCGGAACTTCTCCATCATGGCCGCAGCTGCGAAGGATCCTGAAGGGACGGTTCCGGTCGCGGCTAGCGGCTTCGAGACTCTTCAGTCCCCCGCCTACCTGGAAGCCGGCGGGCCCTGGAAATCGGCGGCCCCAACGGATATACTGGGCCGATGACCACCGCCGAACTGGATGCCTATTTTAGGGGACTGCTGGATATAGAGGGATTCGCCTCCGCCGATTCGGCTCTGAACGGCCTGCAGGTGGACAACGACGGGGCGGAGATCCGAAAGGTGGCCTTTGCGGTGGACGCCGCCATGGAAACCTTTCAGCGGGCCGCCGCTTCCGGCGCGGGCCTGCTCTTTGTCCACCACGGCCTGTTCTGGGGTTCCCACCTGGCCCTGCGGGGCGTCCACCGCGAGCGGCTGGCCTTCCTGCTGTCCCGCAACATCGCCCTGTACGCGGTCCACCTGCCCTTGGACCAGCACCCGGAGCTCGGCAACAACGCCGCCCTCGCGGAACTCCTGGGGCTGGAGGAACTGCGGCCCTTCGGGCTGTACCACGGGAAAAAAATCGGCTACAAGGGCCGCCTGCGGACTCCCCTTACGGTGGAGGAGGCCGTCCGCCGCATATCCTTCATGGACCGGCCCCCCGCGGGGGTCTACCCCTTCGGGAAGCGAACGAGCAGCACCTGCGCGGTGGTGTCCGGAGGTGCGGCCATGGAGGCCTTCCAGGCGATGGACGAGGGGGTGGACCTCTTCGTCACCGGCGAGAGTTCCCACTCGGTGTACCATCAGGCCATGGAAGGGAAGCTCAACATGATAGCGGGGGGCCACTATTCCACCGAAGTGTGGGGAGTCAGGCGGCTCATGGCCCGCCTGGCGGAGGATAGCTCCATGGAAGTCGAATTCTACGATGCCCCTTCGGGCCTATGAAACGGGAGACGGAATGACGCGCATCGACGGAGCCAAGCTCAGGCCCTTCATACTCACCGCGGCGGTGGTCCTCCTGGACCAGATCAGCAAGGCCTTCATCGCGACGAATTGGCCGGGGGACGGGGTCTTCATCAAGGATGTGTTCGGGAACGATTTCCTGTGGATCATCCACGTCAGGAACAAGGCCATCGCCTTCAGCCTCGGCCACGCCCTGCCCGACGGAGTCAGGATGGTGCTCTTCACGGTCCTGCCCCTGGCGGTCCTGGCCCTTCTGGTCTGGTACTACCTCAGGACCGACGAGTTCACGGGGATGCAGCGCTGGGCGGTGGCCGGCATAGTGGGGGGCGGCGTGGGGAACCTGATAGACCGCATCTTCAGACCCGACGGAGTCGTGGACTTCATCAGCGTCAATTTTTACGGCCTTCTCGGCCTTTCCTCGACGTCATACTACCCTGGTATGGGCATTGGCCGACCTTCAACGTCGCCGATTCGAGCGTGGTGGTTTCCGGTATACTGCTGTTCATCGGCATCATGGTCGCCGAACGAGCCAAGGGAGTAGCGAAGTGAGCAAGAAGACGAATACGCTCCTTTTCATGCTGGGAGCGACGGTGTTCAACGTGCTGGTCACCGTCCTGAGCTTCATCATCATGCTGGTGATCTACGGGCGCCTGATCGCTCCCCGGCTGCCCGCGGAGTCCGCGGCCATGGGCCTGCCGATCATCTTCATCGGCGCGATAGTGCTTGCCTTCGTCATCTACCGCTTTGCCCTGAAGGCCCTCATGAAGCGCATCGACGTGGAGCAGCACTTCGACCCGCTCTTCAAATCCCGGAGAACGATCCGAAAGGATTGAGGAAGCGCCCGCTTTTGCCGATACCATAAGGAGACCGGGGAATCCGGTCAACCTACGGCGTGGAAGGATTCCTGTTGGAAAACGTATCGGACCCTTCGGAAGAGGAGACCCTCCGGCTCAGGGAAGCGAATGCCCGTCTGGAGCGGCGAGTCGCGGAGCTTGAACGAAAAATCTCGCTGCAGCCCCAGTCGGGCCTGCCCACCCATTTCCGCCTGGAGCTGGAGCTGGACGACCTTATCCTCCGCCTGCGGTCGGTCCAGGACAAGCTGGGCTTCGCCGCCCTCATAGTTCAGCTGGGGGACAACTACCGGATGATACGGAAGACCGTCAAATCCGGAGTGAGCGAGTGGATACTCTACCAGACCGCCTGTAGAATTTCCTCCCTGCTGCGGCCGGAGGACAAGGTATTCCACACCCACGAGGACGAGTTCGTCCTCCTCCTGCCCGCCCTCAAAGGTCGGGATCTGAGCGTATTCTTGGGCTCCCTGCTTT
>CAYUPG010000011.1:2477-27259 GCA_964446515.1 uncultured Treponema sp. | reverse complement strand
CTTCATGGCGAAGTACGGCGTCCGCGCGGCCAAGAGCCTGACCTACACCGACTACGACGCGGCCCGGGAGGCCGCACAGCGGCACTTCGCCGGCGCCCAGGGCGGGAAAGGCCCCGCGCCCCTGGTGGTCAAGGCCGACGGGCTCGCCGCCGGCAAGGGCGTCGTGGTGGCCGCCTCCTTGGCGGAGGCCGACGGGGCGCTGCGCTCCTTCATGCATGACGCCGAGCTGGGAGAGGCGGGGCGCACGGTGGTCCTGGAGGACTTCCTGTCGGGGGTGGAGGTGTCGGTCCTCGCGGCCGTCGGCGTCGGCGGCCCCATAGGCCGGGGGGCGGGGGCCATACTTCCCTTCCTGTCCGCCCGGGACCACAAGCGCCGCTACGAGGGGGCCGCGGGGCCCAACACGGGCGGCATGGGGGCCATAGCCCCGGTCCCGGACTTTACCGCAGCCGCCCAGGCGGACTTCCGCGCCGCCATCCTTGAACCCACCCTGCGGGGCATGGAGGCCGAAGGCTTCGACTACCGGGGCTTCATCTTCTTCGGCCTCATGGTGGAGAACGACCGCTGCTCCCTGCTGGAGTACAACGTCCGTCTGGGGGACCCCGAGACCCAGGCGGTGCTCCCCCTCATGGAAAGCGGCCTGGCGGAACTCTGCGCCGCCCTGCTGGACGGGAGCCTTGCGTCCTTCGACCTGCGCTGGAAGGCCGGCGCGGTCTGCGCCCCCGTGGCGGTGGCCGAGGGCTATCCCGGCCCCTACCGCAAGGGCGACCCCATAGAGATCGACCGTACTGCGGTGGAAGCAGCCGGCGCCAAGGTGTTCATTGCAGGCGCCGGCCTGGACCAGGAGGGCGGAACGCTCGTGACCTCGGGAGGCCGCGTCCTGGCCGCCTCCGCCTGGGGGTCGGACCCGGAGGAGGCCCGCGAACGGGCTTACCGGGCCCTGGGCGCCGTCCGATTCCACGGCATGGGCTACCGCCGGGACATCGGGACGGAGGGGCGCTAAGACGGGGCCGCGCCGCCTCCTAAGCCTCACCGCTCCGAATCCCGGGCTCCGGGGTCGAAGGTGGCCCGCAGGAGGGTGGCGGCGACCGACCGGGCTTCGCCGTCGGCCATGCGCTCCGCCCAGACCGTCCAGCCCAGGACTTCGGGCCCCGGAATGCCCCTGCGCCGGCCCCGGCGCACGAGGCGCGCGGCCCGCCGCCTGAGGCGGTAGCCGCGGTCCAAGAGGCGCAGCGCGAGGACGGCCGGGATGAAAACAGCCGCAAGGGCCGCCGCGGCGAGCAGGGGGCGCAGGGAGCGAAGAGGATCGCCTCCGCCCGATCCGTCCACCGCGGCACCGTCCGGGCCGCTCGGTTCGGGCGAGCCGAAGATGGCAGCCAGCTGCCGCCGGGATACCCTGTCCCCCGCTTCGGTGAACCGGAAAGGGTCCTCCGAGGCGAAGGGGGGCGTGGCCTCCACCGTCACCCAGCTTCCGTCCAGCAGGAACTCGGCCCAGGCGTGGGAATCCACTCCCCGCACGAGGCCCCTCCCCTCCCCGTCCAAGGAAAGGCGGAAGCCCTCCACCAGGCGGGCGGGAATGCCTGAGTGCCGCGCCAAAAGGACCGCCGCGGCGGCGAAGTAGAGGCAGTAGCCCCGTCGGTCCTGGAAGAGGAAGCGTTCCATGGCGCTTTCCCCTCCCCCCGATGAGGTCCGCAGGCTGTAGCGGAAATCGTTCCCCAGGAAGCGGAGTATGGCCTCGGCCCGGCGGCCGGCAGGAGCGCTGTGGCCCCCCGCCTCCGCTGCCAATTCTTCCGCAAGGGCGCGGAGGCGGCCGCCGGGGTCCGGTCCCGGGTCGCGGAAGGCCTCGGCTTCCTCGGGGCCTGCCCTTCGGCCTCCGCCCTCCGTCCCGCCGCCCGTTCCCCCGTAATAGAATTCCGCCGTAAAGCCCCGCACCGCCCCGGACTTGAAGCGGAGGCCCCGCAGCTCGTCCGCCGCCTCCAGCTCAGGATGGGCGGCGGGGAGGCGCGCCGCCGCGGTCAGGGGCGGCAGGGGTATCCTGTCGTAGAGGTCCGCTTCCAGGCGCAGGGTGAGGCGGCGGCCGCCGGGCGAGGGCGCGCCGCCCTCAAGGAGCGACAGATCCCGTCCGCCCGAAGGGACCTCAAGCCATCCGGAGCCGGTCCACTCGCGGAAGACCGCGTAGCCCAGGTAGAGGGTTTCTCCGGGGCCCCCCCGGGCGGAAAAGAGCGGAGCGTCCGTCAGGTAAACCGAGGACTCGAGCCGAGAGGCCCCCACCCCGTAGCCGTAGCCCGGCACGTCCAAGAGGAGCGGCAGGGCGGGAGCGGCGCGAAGCACCAGGGGCGTCAGGTCCACCACCCGCAGCAGGGCCCCCTCGCCGCCCAGGCCCGGCAGGAACGCGAAGGGCAGGGACAGAAGGGCGGCGGCGAGAACCGGCGGAAGCATGCGGCAGGTCCGCTGCAGAAGCGCCCGCCCGGAACGCCCCGGTTCGGCTCCCCCCGCATAGACCAGGGCCGGAAGGCCGAGAAGCGCCCCGAGGCAGAGGGTCCAGGGCGAGGCGTACAGTATGCCGTGGATCAGGGACGCCGAGGCCGCGAGGGCTATGGTGCCCGGAAGCGGGCCGCGGCTCAGGACGAGGGAGGCTGACAGGGTGCTGAAGAGGGCCGCGAGCTCGGCGGCGAAGAAAGAGAAGAAGCCGAAGGCCCGTCCGGCCCTGACGAGCTCGAGCCAGGCCTCCGCCAGGGAGCGCCGGGCCACGTTGAGCTGGAGCAGCACCAGACCCACGCCCAGAGCCGCGATGACGGTCGAGCCGAGGCGGAAAAAGCGGGCCGTACGGAAATTGGTCCTTCCCGCGTAGAAAGCCCCTAAAAAAAGGCACATCCAGAGGGCCAGGACGGCCACGGGTCCTTCGGCGCCCAAATGGAAGGAGAGGATGAGAGGTAGGGATAGGGCGTAGAGGATCGAGAGCGCCAAGAGCGGAAGGCCGCGCAGGAGCCGGCCGGGGAGCGCTTCAGCGCGCGAAGACATCCGCAACCCCCTCCGTACCCCGCCTGCTGTCCAGGGCGCGGCAGTACTTCTCCGCCCCCTCCTCGCCCAGGCGGGACCGGGCGAGCTCCGCCCGTTCCAGCTCCGCCTCCGCCTCCGAGGGCGGCGGGACCAGCAGGAGCAGGAGGGCGGCGGACTTGGCCCGGGCCGCCTCCAGGGCTGCGAAGAGATCGCCCTCTTCCCCCTCCTCCGCCAGGGATCGGGTGCTTATAAGCAGGACCGCCCTACCGCCCCGAAAGGCCCCGGCGGGAAAGCGCCGGTCGGTGAAGAGGATGCTGGTGGAGCGGCCGTAGATCCTGTCGAAGGCCGCCGCGTCCTCCACCGCCTCCGCCGACTCTTCTCCCCCCAGGACCAGCTCCGCGGGAACAGCCTTGTCCACCAGTCGCTTGAGTACCGAGAGGGCGGCGCTCACCGCCAGATCCTCCGCCGCGAGCCTGTCGTCCTCCGAGCGGGCCGCCAAGGAGGGCCGCAGGTCCAGGACCACCCGCAGGCCGTAGGCCGAGACGGCGCCCTCCGAGTGCAGGCAGGGAATCCCCGTGGCGGCGTAGCGCTTCCAGGCTATGCGCCCTCCTCTACCCTGGGCCAGGGGAATCAGGGACTCGAAGACCCCCGCGTCCCGCTCGTTTCCCCCGGGAATCGGCCTGCCTTCTCCCCCTCCGCCCGCGAGTGCCTCCACCCCCGGGCCCAGGCTCAGAATTTCCGGATACACGTGGAAGACCCGCGGCTCCACGGGGTAGCCCAGCTCCAGCACCCCCAGGATATCCCTGAAACGGAAGGAGGACGCCCCCACGGCATAGACACCCCGGTACGAGCAGAGGAGGGTCTCCTCCCTGGCCGCCGAGGCGCCGCCCGCCAGGTAGGGCGAGAAGTCCGCGAAGGCCCGGGCCCCGGGCCCCGCGGCGGTGAAGCCGCAGACCAGCGGGCAGAGGGGAACGGCCAGGGGATTGTGCACGTGCAGGGCATAGCGTACCGGCTCCCCCTTTGCGGGATGGTCGGTGGAAAAATCCTGGTGGAAGCCGAAACCCAGGTACGAGGCGATCAGCTGCGCCACGGAAGCGGCGGCGAGAAAGAGGGGAAAGAAGGCCAGGGCCGCCGAGGCAGGACCGGCGAGGCCGCGGAGGGCGTCCATGAGGCCCACCACGACGGCCAAGGCCGCCAGGGGCAGCGGACGCACGCGGATGCGCACGGCTCTACAATCCCGTCGGCTTGGGCACCGAGGCAAGGACCTTCTTGACCAGGGCGGCGCCGTCCATGCCCGAAAGCCGGGCCTGGGAGGAGAGGACGAGGCGGTGGGCCAGCACGGGGACGGCGGTCGCCTCCACGTCTTCGGGGATGACGAAGGGGCGTCCCGCGATCGCCGCCCGGGCGCGGGCGGCCTGCTGCAGGAAGGCCCCGCCCCGGGGCCCCGCGCCCAGGCGCAGCTCCGGCAGGGCCCGGCTCGCCCGCAGCAGGGCGACCAGGTAGGACCGGAGGGCCGCGGAAACCCCGATGCCCGCCACCGCAGCCCGGGCGGCGGCTATCTCCTCGGGGCCGGATACCGCCCCTATGCCCGCCGCGGCGCCCTCGGCCGTCCACCGCTCCAGCAGCTCCTCCTCCGCCTCCTGGGCTGGGTATCCTATGGAGAAGGAGAGGCCGAAGCGGTCGAGCTCGGCCTCGGGCAGGGGAAAGGTGCCCACGAAATTCTGGGGATTTTCCGTAGCCATAAGGAAGAAGGGGGACGGCAGGCTCGCCGTCCGCCCGTCCACGGTCACCCGGCCCTCCTGCATGGCCTCCAGAAAGGCGGACTGGGTCCGGGGGGAGGCGCGGTTGATCTCGTCGGCAAGGATGAAGGACGCGTGGATGGGGCCGGGGCGGAAGACGAACTCCCGCAGGCCCGCGTCCCAGATGTTCATGCCCAGCACGTCCCCGGGCACGAGGTCGGCGGTGAACTGGATGCGGGAAAAGGAGAGCCCGGCGGCCTTGGCCAAGGCGAGGGCGAGGGTGGTCTTGCCCACCCCCGGCACATCCTCCACCAGCACGTGGAGCCCCGAAAGGAGACCCAGCACCGCCAGGCGCACCGGCCGCGCATCCCCCACGAAGGCCGTGCGGACCCTATCTTCGAGCTTGGCCGCCAGGGCCGCCACGTCTACGCGCTCTTCCATACCCATGGAACCACTCTAGCACGGGGACGCCCGAGGGACGAGCGTTTTTTCCCGATTGCCCCCTTGCGCCGAGGTCCTCCGGCGTGCTAGCATCCCGCCAATTAAACCAGGAGGTACGGCAGCGTGAAGATGAACGAACGGGCTGAACTGCGCGGCATAGCGCGCGCCGGGGCCGCCCGAATTTTCCGTACCGGTTACGGCGCGGGGGCACCCGCAATGAATAAATTTCAGAATTTTTAGCCGCCCATTTCGGGCGGCTTTTTTTTACCCCCAGGGTAAGGAGGACACATGCTGACGGGACGACACCTGATCGAGCCCAGAGACTTTACGGTCCAGGAACTGGACGACCTATTCGCCCTCGCCGAGCGCATTGAAGCGGACGGGAGCAGGATGAGGGAAGCATGCCGGGGCAAGGTACTGGCGACCCTCTTCTTCGAGCCGAGCACCCGGACCCGGTTGAGCTTCGAGGCCGCCATGCTCCGCCTGGGCGGCTCCTGCCTGGGCTTCGCCGAGCCCGGCTCCAGCTCCGCCGCCAAGGGAGAGAGCCTGGCGGACACCATACGCACGGTGGCCTGCTACGCCGACGCCATCGTCATGCGCAACCCCAAGGAGGGGGCCGCCCTCCTGGCCTCCCGCTATTCCGAGGTGCCGGTGATCAACGCCGGGGACGGCGGCCACCATCATCCCACCCAGACCCTGACGGACCTCTTGACCATACGCCGCCTGCGGGGCGCCCCGGAGGGCCTCACCGTGGGCTTCTGCGGGGACCTCAAGTTCGGCCGCACCGTCCACTCCCTGGCCAAGGGACTGTCCCGCTACCGGGGCAACAGGATGATCTTCGTCTCCCCGCCGGAGCTGACGGTGCCCGAGTACATCACCCGGGACGTGCTCAAGAAGGAGGGGGTCGAGTTCCTCCAGACCGATCGGCTCGAAAAGGTGATGGGGGACCTGGACGTCCTCTACATGACCCGGGTCCAGAAGGAGCGCTTCTTCAACGAGGAGGACTACGTGCGCCTCAAGGACAGCTACATCCTGGACGCCGAAAAGCTCAAGCCTGCGAAGAAGGACCTCATCATCCTGCACCCCCTGCCGAGGGTGAACGAGATTTCCATAGAGGTGGACGAGGATGCGCGTGCCGCCTACTTCAAGCAGGCGAAGTACGGGATGTACGTCCGCATGGCCCTTATCGCCTCTCTCCTGGGGGTAGCCAATGCTTAACATAACGAAAATACGGAACGGCATCGTCATCGACCACATCAGGGCGGGCCAGGGCCTGCGCATCTTCAACTGGCTGGGGCTGGGCAAGGCGCCCTACACCGTGGCCTTCGTGGTGAACGCCGAGTCGAAGCACCTGGGCCGCAAGGACCTGATCAAGATAGACAACGTCATCTCCATCGACTTCGCGGTCCTGGGGCTCATAGACCCGAACATCACGGTGAACGTCATAGAGGATGAAAAGATAACCGAAAAGATACGCCTGAGCCTTCCCGAGCGGGTGGAGAACGTCCTGACCTGCCGAAACCCCCGCTGCGTCACCTCCACGGAGAAGTACGCTCCCCACATCTTCCACCTCGCCGACGCGGCGGCGGGCATATACCGCTGTGAATACTGCGACGAGCCGAGAAGTACCGAGGATTTTCGATGAGGAGACGAGACGCTGCGCGCGCTTCGGCGTCGCGCGACGAACCCCGCAGCACGGAGGATTTTCGATGAGGAAACGAGACGCTGCGCGCGCTTCGGCGTCGCGCGACGAACCCAGAAGTACCGAGGATTTCAGGTGAGGACGCTGTTCACGAGGGTGCGCCTGGTGGACGAGACCATGGACCGCATGGGCTCCCTGGTGGTGGAGGACGGCCGCATCGTCGAAGTCCGGGAGGACGACGGCCGGTCGGCGCGGGTCGGCGGATCGGAAGAGGTCTACGACGGCGAGGGCCGCATTGCCCTGCTTCCTGCCTTCGTGGACCTCCACGCCCACTTCCGGGACCCGGGCTTTCCGGAAAAGGAGACCCTGGAAACCGGCGCCGCCGCGGCCGCCGCGGGGGGCTACGGCACGGTGGTCTGCATGGCGAACACCCGGCCCGTCCTCGACACGGCTGATGCGGCGGTGGAGCTCCGGCGCCGGGCCGCGGCAGCGGCCCTCGTGGACCTCTACCCGGTCCTGGCCTTGAGCCGCGGCATGGAGGGCCGGGACGTCTCCCACCTGGCGGCCCTGGACGGCGCAGCCTGCGCCGCCGCGGGGGTGCGCATGCTCTCGGAGGACGGCAAGGACCTGGCGGATGACGCGCTCTTCTCGGCGGCCCTCCGGGAGGCGGCCCGGCTGGGCCTGCCCGTATCCTGCCACTGCGACGCGGGGGGCGGCGCGGCGGCGGCCGCGAAGGCCGCGGGGGAAAGCCGCGCGGTCTGGAGTCGCATCGAGGAGGACGCCGCCACGGAGCGCGCCCTGGCCCTGGGCGCCGCGGCGGGGGCCCGCATCCACATCGCCCACGTCTCCACCCGGCGCGCCGCGGAGCTGGTCCGCTCGGCAAAAGCCTCAGCCAAGGCTGCGGCCGTCACCTGCGAGGCGACGCCCCACCACCTGGCCCTCACGGACGCGGACGGGCGGCGCATGGGGAGCGAATCCCACGGCCGGGTCAATCCGCCCCTGCGGGATGAGGAGGACCGGGAAGCCCTGATCGAGGCTCTGCGGGACGGCACCATCGACGCGATCGCCACGGACCACGCTCCCCATACGGAGGCGGACAAGGCCGCAGGCGCCCCGGGCTTCTCGGGACTGGAGACGGCCTTCGCCGTCTCCAGCACCATCCTGGCCGTCTCCGGCATCCTGAGCCTCAGCCGGCTATCCGCCCTCATGAGCGCCGCGCCGAGCCGCATCCTGGGCCTTGCGGACCGGGGCCGCCTGGCGCCGGGGCTCCGGGCGGATCTCGTCCTGGCGGACCTGGACGCCCGGTGGACCGTGGAACCGGCGGCCTTCCGCTCCAAGGGGAAGAACAGCCCCTTCGCGGGCCGTATCCTGCAGGGCCGCATTCTAGCCGTCATGGCCGCCGGGAAGCTGCGGAGATAAGCGCGGAGCCCGTCAGTGCGCCAGGCGCGACAGTTCCCGGCGGTAGGCCCCGGGGCTCCGGCCCCGGCGGGAGCGGTAAACTCGCTGAAACTGCCGCAGGGAGGTCCAGGACGTCTCGGCGGCGACCCTCCCGATGGGGTAGTTGGTGAAGCGCAGCAGGTCCTCCGCCCGGCGGAGCCGCAGGTCCTCCAGGAAGGCCGCAGGGGTGAGCCCCGCCGTTCTTCCCATGGTCCGTATGACGTGCTCGCGGGTATAGCCGCTCTTGGCGCAGAATTCCCGGGGCGAAGGTATTTCCTCCGCCCGCTCGGCCCACTCCATGAGCTGGGAAAGCCACGGGGGAAGGGAAGCCGCCGGCTCGGAGGCCGCATAGACGCCTTCGGCGGCAGAGGGTTCCTGGAGATTCCCCGTCGAGGGAAGGCAGCGCAGGACCAGGTCGGATAGGACCTGGGAAAAGCGCAGAGCCGCATCCTCCGCCTCCGCCCGGCGCAGGAGCTCGTCGAAGCGCTTTTCCAGAACGGGACGGTCTTCGTGGTCCACCCTGCAGGAGGGCGGCTCGGGGGCGGATTCGAGCCTCCGCCTGAGGCCCCCCTGACGGGTAAAGGCTTCCAGCCTATCCAGCCATTCCGGACGGAACGCCAAATTCACGTAGGAGAAACGCTCTCCCCTCAGGGCGTGGACGTCCGCATCCCGGATCAGAAGGAGCAGCCCCTCCCCATGGACGATCCTGCGCTCCCCTATCTCGTGGCGGAACTCTCCCTCGCAGACGTAGACGAATTCCCAGTGGTCTTCGTGGTAGTGCCTGGGATAGCGGAACCCGCCTTCAATGCGGTAACGGTTTACGCAGTACGGGCCGTCGCGGCCAAGCCTGGACCAGGAGCAGCATTCCACAGCGATATCACCCCATGTCGCGATGATATCACAAAAGGGGGAGAAAATATCAACAAAAGGGTGCATAGTGGGGTACATGAACACCCAGACCTTTTCCCTCGCGGGAACCTGGCGCGCCCGCTCGTCGGACGGAGCCTTCGACCTTTCCGTGCCGGTCCCCGGCTCCCTGATGCACGCCCTGGAAGAAGCGGGCAATTTCGGACCGGAGGGCCTGTTCTTCCGGGAAAACAACCGCGCCGCCGAAGAAGTCGCCCGCCGGGACTTCCACTTCTCCAAGGAATTCGACCTTCCCGCCTCCTTCCTTGAAGATTCAGGCTCCTCGCCCAGGATCTACCTTGAGGCGGACGGCCTGGACACCCTGGCGACCATAGTCCTGAACGGCAGGGAGCTCGCCCGGACGGTCAACATGCATCGCCGCTACCGCTTCGACGTGGGTTCCCGGCTTTCGGCGGGCACCAACCGTCTGGAAATTCTCTTCGCCGACACGCCCGCATACATCGAAGCAAAGCAGCGGGAGCGGAAGCTGTGGCACTCCTACCATGAGATGCCCCGCTACGCCATGCAGGGCTTCAACCGCATCCGCAAGAGCCACTGTAGCTTCGGCTGGGACTGGGGCCCCATAGTGCCCGACGTCGGCGTCTGGCGGGACCTGCGCCTGGTGCGCTATGAAGGAGGGCGGCTCGGGACGCCCCTGGTCCGTCAGGAACATCGGGAAGGGCGGGTGCGCCTGGACCTCTCGGTCCCCGTGGTGAGTTGGGACGGCCGGGCGCGGCGGGTGGAATTCGTCCTCCTCGATCCCGACGGACACCCGGCAGGTTCCGTCCGCTCGGACGTGCGGGACGGCGCGGCCGCGGCCCAGCTTGAGCTTGCGCAGCCCCGGCTCTGGTGGCCCGCGGGCCTGGGAGACCAGAACCTCTACACCCTGACGACCCGGCTCCTGGACGGAACGGACGCTGCGGCGGAGGAGAAAACCTTGACCATAGGCCTGCGCACCCTCACGGTGCGCAGGGAAGCGGACCAATGGGGCGAATCCTTCGCCTTCGAGGCCAACGGGATACCCTTCTTCGCCCGGGGGGCGGACTGGATTCCCGAGGACACCTATCTGACCCGCGGCGACGGCGATCGCCTGGAACGGCTCATCGAGGACGCCCGCAGGGCCAACTTCAACTGCCTGCGGGTCTGGGGAGGGGGCGTCTATCCTTCGGACCGGTTCTACGAGCTCTGCGACCGCGCGGGACTCGTGGTCTGGCAGGACCTGATGTTCGCCTGCGCCACCTACGAGGCGGGGGATGAGGAGTTCCTGGCGGAGATACTGGCGGAGGTGGAGGACAACCTGGAGCGCCTGCGCCACCATCCCTCCCTGGGCCTCATCTGCGGCAACAACGAGATGGAGTGGGGCTTCGTGGACTGGAACTTCAACCCCACGGGCAAGATGAAGACCGAATACCTTCTCCAGTACCAGATCGAATTTCCCCGCCTGGCCGCCCGGGTCGCCCCGGACAGCTACTACTGGCCGGCTTCCCCCTCATCGGGGGGCGATTTCGAGGCGCCCAACGGTCCCGACCGGGGAGACACCCACTACTGGGAGGTCTGGCACGGCAACAAGGACTTCAAGGAGTACGAGAAGCACTATTTCCGCTTCATGTCGGAGTTCGGCTTCGAATCCTTCCCCTCCATGAAGACCATCGAATCCTTCACCCTCCCGGAGGATCGGAACATCTTCTCCCCCGTGATGGAGGACCACCAGCGCTGCGTGGGGGGAAACCAGAAGATCTTCGCCTACCTGGCCAAGTATTACCGCTTCCCCAGGGACTTCTCCGCGGTGGTCTACCTTTCCCAGCTCTCCCAGGCGGAGGCCATACGGCACGGGGTGGAGCACTGGCGGAGGAACCGGGGCCGCTGCATGGGGGCGGTCTACTGGCAGTACAACGACAACTGGCCGGTGGCCTCCTGGTCCAGCGTGGACTACTACGGCCGCTGGAAGGCCCTCCACTACCGCGCGCGCTCCTGCTTCGCGAACCTCCTGCTCTCCTGCCCCGTGGAGGGGACGCGGGTGGAGCTCCACCTTTCCAACGAAGGGCGCCGCCCGGCGTCCGGCCGCATCGAGTGGACCTTGGCGGATCTCTCGGGGGCCGCCCTCCGCTCAGGTTCCGTCCCCGCCGCGGCGCAGGCCCTCTCCAGCGTCAAGGCGGCGGAACTCGACTTCGCCGAGCTCCTGGGCTCCCTGGTCGCCGGGGGTTCCGGCTCCGGCCTGCTGCAGGGCGGAAGCCCCGTAGTCCCCGCCCGGAACCGGCTCCTCTTCTACCGCTTCATCCCCGACGCTTCCATAGAGGAGGATGGGGGACTCTCGTCCTGCGTGAGCTTCCTTCCCTTCAAGGAGCTCGAGCTGCGCAGACCGGCGCTCCGCCTCGCGGCGGAACGGGATGCCGCAGGCCGCACCGTCCTCTCCGTGTCCTCCGACGTGCCGGCCCTCTTCGTGGAGCTGGAGGGCGTCGATAGGGACCTGCAGTTCTCGGACAACTACTTCCACCTGGACGGCCGGACGGAGCGGCGCGTCGTCGTGGAGCGGGGCACCCTGGCGCCCGAGGAAGCAGCGTCGGCCCTGCGCCTGAGGAGCCTCCGGGACAGCTACGAATAAAATCTCCTTGCAATGCTTCGCCGTATCGGCCATAATCCGCGAAACCCATCGATAGGAGCATGTGCCGATGACGAACATGGACAAGCTGTACGACGCCGTCGCGTCCAAGGGCCCGGTGTGCGCGGGGCTGGATACCGCCGTGGAATACCTTCCGGCCGAAGTGCGCCGCAAGGCGGCTTCGGACGCGGAGGCGGTGCTGGCCTACAACCGGGCCCTGGTGGACGCCCTGGCGGACGTGTCGGCCTGCTTCAAGGTGCAGATCGCCTACTACGAGGCCCTGGGCATCCCGGGCCTCGAGGCCTACGCCGAAACCCTGCGCTACGTGCGCTCCAAGGGAGCCCTGGTCATCGCGGACATCAAGCGGGGGGACATAGCCGACACCGCATCCCGCTACGCCGCGGCCCACCTGGACGGCCCCTTCGAGGCGGACTTCGTCACCCTGGCACCCTACATGGGCATGGACTCCGTGGAGCCCTGGCTCTCCTACGTGGAGAAGGCCGGCAAGGGAGCCTTCGTCCTCATGCGCACCAGCAACCCCGGCATGCGGGACTTCGAATACCGCGAGCTTGCCGCAGGCGGCCGCCTCTACGACGCCGTGGGGGACAAGCTGGACGAGCTGGCCGCCCGGCTCAGCGGTGAGCGGGGCTACGGGGCCGTGGGCGCCGTGGTGGGCTGCACGGAGAAGGAGGAGGCCGCGGCCATACGGGAAAAGCGATCGCGCCTTTTCTTCCTCATCCCCGGCTACGGCGCCCAGGGGGGCGCGGCGGAGGATGCGGCGCGGCTTTTAAGAGACGGCAACGGCGGCGTGGTCAACGCCTCCCGGTCCATACTCAAGGCCTGGAGCCTCGGCGAGGGGGCCAAGAGCGCCGCCGAGGCCGGACTCGCGGACGCCGCGGCGGCCGCCCGCCGGGAAGCGGAGCGCATGCGGGACGCCATACGCGCCGCTTGCAAAAGCGCCGCCCGCGTAGGCAGCGCCTGATGGCCTGCGCCGTAGAACGCGCTTTCTTGACCGTCCCCCTGGGGCGCTCGGCCCTCCTCGACGAGGGCCTCCTGGACCTGGAATTCCCCTGGCCCGGCCCCGCTCCGCTCCCCGGCCAATTCTTCCTGGTCCGCCCCCGGCGAAGCTCCGTCTTCCTCGGCAGGCCCATCAGCGTCTACGCCTGGGAGCCGCCTGCCGCCCCGGACGCACCCGACGCCGCCGCGTCGCCGACGGCATCCCCCGCCGGCACCCTCCGCTTCCTCGTGGCGGTCCGGGGCCGGGGGACGGCGGAGCTCGCCGAGCTTCGGGAGGGGGAGGAGGTCGAGCTCTCAGGGCCCCTGGGCAAGGCCTGGCCCCTAAGCGGCACACGCACCGACGAGACCTCCGCAACCGCCGCGCAGGAGCGCCCCGTCGCCCTGGTCGGGGGCGGCATAGGCGTCGCACCGGTGGCCTTCCTGGCCGCGGCCCTCCCCCCCGCCTCCTACGACTTCTACGCGGGCTTCCGGTCCCGCCCCTACGGCCTCGAGGGCCTGCGCAGCCGCACCACCGTGATCGCCACCGAGGACGGCTGCGAGGGCAGCCGGGGCCGCATCCCCGATTTCCTTGACAGCGCCGCCTACGCCGCGGTCTACGCCTGCGGCCCCGAGCCCATGCTGCGCGCCGTGGCCGCCGCCTGCGCCGCCGCGGGAACCCCCTGCTACCTGAGCCTGGAGCGCCGCATGGCCTGCGGCGTCGGCGCCTGCCTGGGCTGCACGGTGCGGACCACCGCGGGCAACAAGCGCTGCTGCGCCGACGGCCCCGTCTTCGACTCCCGGGAGGTGATCTTCGATGCATAGTCCCGCAACGACCGCGCCCGCCGCTGCCGCCGCCTCGCCTAGCGACGCCTGCGGCGACGACAAGCGGACCGGCGCGGAGCCGGACCTCTCCGTGGACCTGGCTGGAGTCCGCCTGCGCAACCCCGTCATCGCGGCCTCGGGCACCTTCGGCTACGGCCGTGAGTACTCGGGCCTCCTGGACATAGGAGCGCTGGGGGGCATCTGCACCAAGGGCCTCACCCTGGAGGCCCGGCCGGGCAACCGGGGCATACGCCTCCACGAAACCCCCGCGGGGCTCATGAACTCCATAGGCCTCGAGAACCCCGGCATTCCCGCCTTCCTGGAGAAGGAGCTCCCCGCCCTCCGCGCCCTCGGCCCCGCGGTGATAGCGAACCTCTCGGGCTCCACCATAGAGGACTACCGCGCCGGCGCGGAACTCCTGGGCGCCTCGGACATCGACATGGTGGAGCTCAACATCTCCTGCCCCAACGTCAAGGCCGGGGGCATGGCCTTCGGGCTCTGCCCCGCCGACGCCGCCTCCGTGGTCCGCGCGGTGCGCCGCGCCCTGGAGGAGGCCGCTCCCCGGCGCGATGGGCGCCGCCTGCGCGACGCCGCCGACTCAGGCGGCGCAGGCGGACGGGGCGGCTCAGGCGGCGCCCGCGTCCCCCTCATGGTCAAGCTTTCCCCCAACGCGGCCGACCTCCCGGCCGTCGCCCGGGCCTGCGCCGACGAGGGGGCCGACGCCCTCTCCCTGGTGAACACCTTCAAGGCCCTGGCCATCGATATCAGGCGCCGCACGCCGGTCTTCGACAACCTCACCGCGGGACTCTCGGGCCCCGCTATCAAGCCCATAGCGCTTCGCATGGTCTGGGAGGTCTGCGCCGCCGTCTCCATCCCCGTGGTCGGCATGGGGGGAATAGGCACGGCGGAGGACGCCCTTGAGTTCCTCATGGCGGGCGCCGCGGCGGTCCAGGTCGGAGCGGCCACCTTCCAGCGCCC
This sequence comes from uncultured Treponema sp., assembly GCA_964446515.1. Lineage (GTDB taxonomy): Bacteria > Spirochaetota > Spirochaetia > Treponematales > Breznakiellaceae > CAYUPG01. The sequence goes on along the minus strand of CAYUPG010000011.1, from coordinate 12,702 downwards.
CTGCGCCATGACGGAGATTATTGAAGGAATACGCCGCTACATGGCGGAGGAGGGCATCGCGTCCCTCTCGGAACTATCGATCAACGGAGTAAAGAAATGAAAAGCGCCATAGACCTGCTCAAATCCTCGGAAGCCATGCTGGAGGGCCACTTCCTCCTATCCTCGGGCCGCCACTCGGACCGCTACTTCCAGTGCGCACGCCTCCTCCAGTACCCCGACCGGGCCGCCGAGGCCCTCGCCCCCGTGGCCGACGCCCTCCGCGCGGACATCGCCGCAGGCCGCCTCGCCCTGGACGCCGTGGTGGGCCCCGCCATGGGTGGCATCATCGTGGCCTACGAGCTGGGCCGCCAGCTGGGGCTCCCCGCCTTCTTCACCGAGCGGGACGACTCGGGGGCCATGGCCCTTCGCCGGGGCTTTACGGTTTCAAAAGGAATGCGCATACTCATCGCCGAGGACGTGGTGACCACGGGCAAGTCTTCCGGGGAAAGCGCCGCGGTCCTGGGTGCCCTGGGAGCGCAAGTTGTCGCCCTCGCCTGCGTGGTGGACCGCCGCGCCCCGGGCAATCCCGTGCCCTGGCCCCTCTACGCCGCCGCGGCGGTGGAGGTTGCCACCTGGGACGCCGACTCCTGCGCCCTCTGCGCCGCCGGGTCGCCCGCGGTCAAGCCCGGCTCCCGCCGCGTATTCTAGCTTCGACCGACCAAGGAGGCTTCCATGGACAGCGACTTCGAGAAAGCGCACTTCGAGCGAACGCACTTCGAGCGAGCGCACTTCGCCATCCTCGCCCGCTACAACGGCCAAGCCAACCGCGAGCTCTTCGACCTCCTCGCTGCCCTGCCCCCCGAGGAGTTCACCGCGGACCATAAATCCTACTTCCACTCCCTCAAGGGCATCCTCAACCACCTGCTGACCTGCGACATCAACTGGATGCGCCGCTTCAGGGAAGTATTCGGCGCCGCTTCTCCCCTGGACCATCCCCGACTGGAGCCGGCCGGCCACGCCTGGACCATCTACAAGTGCGACACCCTAAGCGAGCTGCGCCGGGAGCGGGAAACCGTGGACCGCCTGCTGTCGGCTTTCGTGGAGCGCGCGGACTATGCCCGCTTCGGCGAGCGGCTCCGGTACTCCGACTCCCACGGCACGGCGCGGGAATACACCTTCCGGGAAGTCCTGGACCACGTGTTCAACCACCAGACCCACCACCGCGGCCAGGTCTCCCAGATCCTCGACGAGCTCGGCGTGGAGCACGACTACTCCAACATCCTGGGGGTGCTGGAGTAGAGGGGGAGTACACCTGCCGCTCCCGACGGCCCGGCCCCCCCATGCCGGCGGAGCCGCCTAGGCCGATGCGACTCCCCCCCGGCCGACCATCCGCGGCCGGGCGGGCCCCTTCCCCGTCGCGGTCCGTCCCGGCCCGCTCCCCGCCGCGTCCCGCGGCGGCCCCGAGCGCGCGCCCGCGGCGTGCTCGGCCTCCCCCCTCTCTTTGAAATCAACTACCCCGTAGCAAGCTACGGGGTATGTTGGGTCTGCAAGGTATGGATTGTATGCGGGATTCATACCCCGTACCGCAACCGTCGGCGAAGCAGTTTGCCGGCTCGGCTCCGAAGAGCGCGGCAAGCCGCGGGGTATGAATCCCGCGTGCGAATCAATCCCAAAATGCGAGGGAGCAGTTGTCGCGGATGCTGCGGTCCCTGGTCAATAGCCGTTGCCCCTCGACTAAGGCCTGGGCGGTGATCAGGCGATCAAAGGGGTCCCTGGTCCACGAAAGCCCTAGAGCCTTAGAACACACATCGAACCAGCGCCGGTCCATGACGCGCAGACCGATGTCGGCCCTAAGATCCTCCAAAATCGTTTCTCCATCGAAGGAGATTCTTCCAATTTTGAAAAGGTATTGCAGCTCCAACAGCACCATAGGACAAACAAAGAGCTCTTCCCTATCCAAAAGATGCCGAGCAGTTTGTCCGAATAAGTCCGTCTCGCCGGCATGGAGGAAAACCGCGCAGTGGGTGTCCAGCAGCACTACAGATCCCCACTCCAGGCATCGGTCCATCCCTGATCGACTATCGCATCCGGCCCGACAAGCATGGTAGGCCGTTTTTTAAGACCCGAGAGCCGTGATGGCGCCTGTTCCCGATTAATCCGAAGATTTACGCCCTTCCGTATCACAACTAGAGGTTCCCCCGTCTCCGCTACATGATCGAGCAGGGTATATAAGTTTGCACGCAGATTGGTGGCTGTGGTTTTCATGAACTCCTCCGGTTAAAGTGTATCGTAGTTACGTACGTACGTTTCAGGAAATCGCTTTACTTTCTGCCGATTCCCCCTATCTTGTAAGGAAGGGGGATAAAAGTGAAAGCCGCCGTCTACGACAAGAGTGCGGGTCCCGATGCTCTGGCGTTTAGGGATGTGGAGGCGCCGGTTCCGCGGGACGGCGAGGTGATGGGCGACCTCTCGTCCTGCGGCTTCGGGGCTCTGGCCGAATACGCGACGGCGCCGGAAGGGATCCTGTGCCGCAAACCCGCGGGCCTTTCCTTCCCGGAAGCGGCGGCCATACCCCTGGCGTCGGGGACCGCCCTCCAGGGGCTCCGCGACGCGGGTGCCTGCAAGGCGGGCGATCGGGTCCTCGTCGTCGGCGCGTCCGGGGGCGTGGGGACCTTCGCCGTTCAGCTTGCGTCCCATTTCGGGGCCCAAGTCCACGCGGTCTGCAGCGCAGCCAACGCGGAGCTTGCCTCCGCCCTCGGGGCGGCGCGGGTCTACGACTACGAAAAGGAGCCCCTCGCCCGCTCCGCGGAGCGCTACGACCTGATTCTCGCCGTCCACGGGAACCAACCCCTTTCCGTGTACAAAAATCTCCTGAGGGAGGGCGGCCGCTGCGTTCTGGCGGGCGGCTCCCTCTCCCAAATCCTGCGGGGCCTCCTATTCGGAAAGCTCCTCTCCACAAGAAGCAAAAGCATCCGCGCCCTAGCCGCCAAGCCGCGGGCGGAAGACACCGCCTACGTCGCCCGGCTCGCCGAGGAGGGAAAAATCAAACCCTTCATCGAAAAGACCTACCCCCTGGACCGCACGGCGGAGGCCTTCCGCTACGTCGCAGGCGGCCACGCCCGGGGCAAGGTCGTCGTCGCCGTGGGGGACGCGTAGGGAGCCGAGCCGGGCGAAACGCCCGGCCCGACCCTGTACCCTAGTAAGTCGAGAACGAGATGGTCTTTCCGACCAGCGGGTTGCCGTCGCAGTCTGTCATAGCAGAAAAGAACTGAATCGACACCGGACCGGGGGTTTCGGAAAACTGCGCAGCACCTAGGGTCAGAGTACTTTGTCTCAACTCGTAATTGTGGCTCCAGGTGATAGTGGGAGGCGATGCCACAATCGCACCTGATGGAGTGCAGCTCACCCGCCTATTCATCAAACGGGAAAAGGTGATCGACATGCTCGGGGTGCTTTTAGGCACCACCGACCCCTCCGCAGGATCGGAGGAGATGATAATGGGACTAACCGTGTCTGCGTATTCGGGCACCAGGTAGTACTCAAGCGTATCGGGGGCATCGGCCAGAAGGTTCAGGTTCGCAACTGGCGCCGAGTGCTGCACGCGGTATCCTCCGTAGGCGGGTGCCCAAGATATCTTGGCGAATTCGCCGGTCAAGCGCCAAAAGAGCACCGCCGTATCTCCTGTATTGTTGTAGGAATAGACCACGTCGGGAAAGTCCGCCTGTATGGTTATCCCCGCGTTGGTGAAAGCTACGTTGGTAAAAATTGTCGAATTTGTACCTAACATCCATTGGCCTTTAAGGTCTAAATTTCCAACTCCCCCCGCAGGGACGATGTTCCATTGGGCGTAGAGCTTTAGCGGCGCGTCGGCCCCGTAGTTCGCGCCGGGGGAGTAGTGGGTGCCGTACCCATTGGCCATGGTGTTCCATCCGACGAAGCTGAAGCCCTCCCGGACCAGGGCGCCCGAGTTCGCCGCCAGGGTCAGCGGCTCCCCCGGCTCCTTGGTCTGCGCCGCCGGGGCCGTTCCCCCGGTGGCGAAATTCGGATCGTAGGTGACGGAATACTCCTTGGGCTCTTCCTTGGCCGCCGGATTTTCGCACGCCGCCAGGAGAGCAAGGGCAACACATAAAAAAAGCAACTTTCTGTATGCGTTCATTTGATGCTCCTATTCGACTGCTTTAATAAAGCCCGAATCGTCGACGCCGATGTGGTCCGGGTCATACCAAATGACCTGGTGTTCGCCATTTGGCATGATGGTCTCGTTGGTGCTGCCGGTGATCTCTACGATGTCGATGGAACCCACGCCGGCCGCAGACAATGAGGAAAAAGTGTACCGAACAAACTCGGTACCCGTTTCTTCCCAAGTTCCGGTGCCGGTGATGGAATCGAACGAAGTATTCTCAAAGCGCGTGGCGACGGTCTCGCCCGTCCCAGCTACAGTGATGCTCAGCTTCGCGTAGGATCCGTCATACCAGGTGATGAATTCCCACTCTCCGGCCAATGACTCCGACCCGCTCACCCTGCGTATCGGATCCCTTACATACAAGGTATCCCCTATCACCGTGGCGGACCAAATATAGCGCTTAGGTATGCCGTCCTCCTCCCAACGGTGTTCCAGGATGTTGTCTTTTATCGACCACCTGACGCTTCCCGCATTTTTGTGAACCCCCGTCATATCGTCGCGAAGCAAGAATTCCGGAACCTCGCCAGCCATCCAAGTACCCAGCAGATCTCCCATTATTTTGACCGTGTAGGGAATCGTTAATCCGTCTTTACTGATAGTCAATGGCAGTTGGTCGTTGTAGTATACGGAATTAAAACCGGTTATCTCAGTCGGGAGAACCGCCGCTTCTTTGGATTTTCCGTCCGTATAGGAAATCCGCACCTTGAGCCCCGACGTATCCAGAGACTCTCCCCTGGAATAGATGTTTTTACCGCTCCCCGGCACGACCTCCATTCCGATCGATTTGGGTTCGGACACCGTGTCGTTGGGACAGCCCGTTAAAAAAACTGTAAGTACGGCCGCGTAGAGAAAACCTATAGGGATTCGCATGCCACCTCTCCTTTTTACCGCCGTAGATTGTATACCGACCGGCGCTTACGGCGCGGAAAACAAGTACAGGTGGACTGATTCTTGGATCGAGAATTTACTGATTGACAGAAAAGCATGGTCGTGTCATCAATGGAGCAGTTATGAAGAGCCCCATTCCAAAAAGCATCGTCGCCCTGTTCCTCGCGGCGCCTTTCGGCCTCGTGTACAGCACCGTCTTCATCATCATTCCCGACGGGCCCCTCTACCTCGGCGCCTTCCCGCGGCTCATACATGGAGCGCTCCCGGTTCTCTCCGTCGCCCTCGGCGCGGTCCTGTACCGCGCAGCCCTGAGCGCCCCCTCGACGCGGCGCTTCGTGACGACCGCCGTCCCCACGGTTGTTCTCCTGACCGCCCTGGCCGTCCTTTCGGGCACCCGGCTGCACCGGGACTTCTATTCCGCCGCCTTTCAATACATACTTACAGCCCCGGCGGTCCTCCTCGCCTTTTTCGTCGCGGGGAACGGCGCAAACGGCCGTACCGAGCGGTCGACCCTCATCGCCCTGAGCCGGGGCGGGGTAGTTCTTTCGGTGCTGTACGCCCAGTGGATCATACTCATGGGCTGCGCCATAGCCGTGCGGCTCGAGCCCCGCCCGCTTCAGGCGATGGTGTACAACCTCTACAACCTCGCCCTCGTCCTGTTGCTGTTCTTCCTCTCCCGGGCTGCCGGGAACAGTGCCTACCGAACCCTCCTGATACGGCACCGGCAGGCCTATGCGGACGGAAAGGACCTGGCGCTCCTGGTGGGGGACCGCAAGGCGGCCCTGATAGCGCTCTTCGCCCTGGCCCCCGACCTGACCCTCCGCTGTCCGGAGCTGCAGGCCCTGTCGGAGGGTGTTCTGCCCGAGGCGGATAGGGACCGGTGCGATGCGTGCTCGGAGAGGGAGGCGAAGGCGACTCTCTGCCCTAAGTACCGCAATACCTACAACAGCATACTGGAAATAAAGAAGGCCCTCGAATTCCTTGAAATCGGCACCATCACCGCCCCGGACAACAAGCGCAAGGTCCTTGAGCAGGGATGGAAGCTGCGCCTCTTCCGAAACGCCCGAATCGTGGCCCATTGAGCCTAGCTATTTTTTGACTTTTTGGATATTTTTATATACAATAGTCCCAGGAGGTCCTGCATGCAAAATCAGGATAGGGCCCGTCTTTTTTCGGGGCTTTCGGGAAAGCTGTTCGCCATCAACGCCCTCATGCTCGCGGGCACCGTGGCGGTTCTTTCCACCGTGGGAATCCGCGCATCCGGGAAACTCGCGGGGGACCTCATACGCATGACCACCAACGAGAAGCTCCGGGGCGATCTCTTCTCGGCCTATACTCTGCTGGAAAAGTACCACGGAGCCCTGACCCTGTCCGGAGGGAAACTCACCGACGCGGCGGGAAAAACAGTGGAAGGGGATTTCCGACTGGTGGACACCGTCGGGGAAAAGCTCGGCGCGGTGGCCACGATCTTTCAGGCAGAAGGGGACGACTACCTCCGCATCTCCACCTCCATAGCGGACGCCTCGGGCAAACGTGCCGTGGGCACCCGGCTCGGCGTGGACAGCGCCGCCTACGAACCGGTCCGGCGGGGACAGGACTACTTCGGGGAGGCGAGGATCCTGGGGAAGCGCTACTACACCGCCTACTCGCCACTCAAGTCCTCTTCCGGGACCGTCATGGGCATCCTCTTCATCGGAGTCCCCGTTGAGAACGCCGAGGCCATGGCGGCCAAGGACGTCCGGGCCCTGACCGTCCAGCTCCTCGCCGCGGCGGTGCTCATCATGGCCGCGGCCCTGGGTGCCACCATGACATTCTCACGCTTCGGCATCATAAAGCCCCTCCTCGAATCCGTCGTGAACGTGGACCGCATAGCCCGGGGAGACCTCACGGTGGCGGTGGGCGAAGCCCTCCAGGCCAGAAAGGACGAGGCGGGGTCCCTCGGCAAATCCGTCGCGGCCCTCACCGCCGATCTGCGGAACATAGTGGGGGAAATTTCCACCGCCGCATCCCAGGTGTCCGCCGGATCGGGCGAGCTCTCCGGCACCGCCCAGGGCCTGTCCCAGGGCGCCACGGAACAGGCGGCCAACATCGAGGAAGTCACGGCCTCCATCGAGGAGATGGCGGCGAACATACGGCAGAACTCGGAGAACGCCCAGGAGACCGAGCGCCTGGCCCAGGAGGCGGCCAAGGAAGCGGAGCTCGGCGGAAAGGCCGTCGGCGCCGCGGTGCTCTCCATCAGGGACATCGCGGAGCGGATCAAGATCATCGACGAGATTGCCCGGCAGACCAACCTCCTCGCCCTGAACGCCGCGATCGAGGCGGCCCGGGCGGGCGAGGCCGGCAAGGGCTTCGCCGTGGTGGCGGGAGAGGTCAGGAAGCTGGCGGAGCGCAGCCGGGAAGCCTCGGCGGAGATCGGGGACCTTTCCGGCATCACCGTGACGAACGTCGCCGAGGCGGGCCGCATCATCGACAAGCTCGTGCCCAACATACGGAGGACCGCGGACCTGATCCAGGAGATCGCCCAGGCGAGCCGGGAGCAGAGCATCGGCATAGACCAGGTGAGCGGAGCCATGAATCAGCTAGATTCCGTCACCCAGAGCAACGCCGCGGCGGGAGAAGAGATGGCGGGCATGGCCGAAGAGCTATCGGCTCAGGCGGAGCAGCTCGCGGAGGCCCTGGCCTACTTCAAGCTAGACGAGGCCTAAGGCCCCCGCTAGAATACTAGGCATCTATGTCCGAACAGTCCGTACAAAAACTCCCCGCCCGCCTGCTCAACAGGGCCATGCGACTCAATCTGCTCACCGGCGGGCTCGCCACGGTGTGGGCCATAGTCTGTTCCCCCCAGCCCATCTTCAACGTCTTCATCCGCAACGGCCTGGGCGCCTCCGCCTCCACCCTGGGGGCCCTGGTGGGGCTCATCCAGCTCTCGGGGCTCTTCCAGCTCGCTTCCATCTTCATCTACGGCTATGCCCCGAAGAAGAAGCCCTTCTTCGTCGCCGCCCACCTCATCCATCGGCTACTGACCCTATCCATCGCCGCGGGAGCCTTCGCCGCGGCGGCGGGGGGCGACAAGTCCTGGGGCATCCGGGCCATCATGATAGCCGTGCCCCTCTCCTGGGTCTTCATGAACGCCAGCTCCGCGGGCTGGTGGAGCTGGGTGGCGGACCTCTTCCCCGAGAACATACGGGGAACCTTCTTCCTCAAGCGCTCGGCCATGATCAACGTCATCAACGTGATCTGGTTCTTTCTGGCGAGCATGGTTCTGGATCTCGTGCAGGGACCCGCGACCTTCTGGGTCTACGGGGCCATCTTCTCCATAGGCGCCCTCTCGGGGCTCGTGGACATCGTGCTCAACCTGTTCATTCCCGAACCGGAGCCCCTGGAGCGCATCCCCTTCGAGCCAAAAGATGCGACGGAGCCCCTCAAGAACCGCAATTTCGTCCAGTTTTCCCTGGCCGCGGGGCTTGCCATCTTTTCAATAAATCTCATAGCCCCCTTCCAGTCCCCCTTCGTGGTGGATCCGAGCCGGGTCGGCGCGCCCAACACCTGGCTGGGCATCATGTACGTCATCTCCCAGCTCACCTGGGTGCTCACCGCCCCCTTCTGGGGCACGGTGATGGACAAGTGGGGCAGGAAGCCGGTGGTGGTGCTCGGCTGCCTCTTCACCCTGAGCTGGGCGGGCTATTTCTTCCTGACCCCCAGGAGCTATGTCTACCTGCTGCCCCTCATCTCCATAGGCACGGGACTCCTGGCTCCCGCCTTCTGGGAAGGGATCAACCAGATGATGCTCTCCCTCTCCCCCACCCGCAACCGCATCGCCTTCGTGGCCTGGTACATGACCATCGTCGGCGTCGTCTCCGCGGGGGGCTCCGTGGTGGGGGGCTACCTCCTGGACGCCCTGGCCGGCATGTCCCTGCGCCTGGGGCCCGTCGTCTTCGGCGACTTCCACGCGGTGCAGCTCCTGGCCATAGTCATGGTGATGCTGTCGGCCCTCGTCCTTTCCCGGGTTCGGGAGGGCAAGGAGCGGCCCATAGGCTTCGTGGTCGGCCGGGTGGCCAATCCCGGCATACTCAAGACCTACGCCTACCTGGACGACATCGCCACGGCCTTCGATCCCGGCCGGGCCGAACAGGCCCTCAGGTCCATCGAGCGGGAAACCGGCGATCTGGCTCTGGAGGAGATACTCGCCCGCCTGGAGGATCCCTATCCGGAGATCCGGGAAGAGGCGGTGAGGGCGCTGGGCCGCATAGGCTCGCCCCTGGCCGCGGAGCACCTGATAGCGCTCCTGGACGACCGAAGCTCCTCCCTCCGCATCGCCGCCGCCCGGGCTCTGGGAAAAATTCGGGACCGCAGAGCCGTCCAGCCGTTGGCGGCCGCCCTCAGGGAAGCGGATTCGGAGGAGATGCTGGAAGCCTGCATACAGGCCCTCGGGGACCTTGGGGGAGATCAGGCGGCGGAGAGCATCCTGGAATACTACCGCCGCGCCCCCTCGGACCGCCTGCGGGCCAGCGCCGCGGACGCCGCTGCCCGGCTGGGGCTCTTCGAGGCGGCCAAGGATATGCTCCCCCGGCTCATCTCGGGCAAGACCACCAGCATACGGCGTCAGTACGCCATCGCCCTGGGAAACCTCTTCGGCACGCCGGGGGAATTCTACCGCTTCGTCTCCGGGTCCGAGTCGGGCATCGCCGACAGGACGGCCCGGCTCTTCGCCCACCTGGAAACAAAGACCCGCTCCACCTCCCTGCGCATAGCGGGGAAAGGGAAGGGCAGGCAGGTCAAGGGCATTTCGGAGGAGCACGCCCGCCTCATCCGCACGGTCCGGGAAGAGCTGGAATCGGGGCAGGAGCGCAGGGCCCTCGCGGAGCTCTCCGGCTACGCCGGGGAACTATTGGCCGGCATCTTCGGGGAGTCCGGCGGAAAGGCGTCCATCCAGGACCTGGCCTTCCGGGTCGATCCCCAGCTCGGGGCCTTCGCGTGGTTCCTGGGGGAAGTGAGGACCTACCTGACCGCCCTGGACGCCGGTTCCGGCTCCTTCGCCGTAGGCTACGACCATGCCGACGTCCAGCGCCTTCTTGGCGAGCTGCTCCCCGACCGCCTCGGCGGCCTTCTTGTTGCCCCCCTTGGGCAGCGACTCCCGCACCGCCTAGACCTGCGTGCTGGCGGCCACCAGCGAGA
>CAYUPG010000011.1:0-2467 GCA_964446515.1 uncultured Treponema sp. | reverse complement strand
TCTGACCCTCCTCATCGCCTATTTCCTGGATTCCGCGTAGCGCCGCTTGACCGCGGCCGACCGACCCTTGCGCGGCCGGAGGGCGGCGGGCTACACTGGACGGGCATGAAACGAACGGAACCTTTCTCCATCATTTACGAGGACGATACGATCCTGGCCGTGGACAAAGCGGCGGGGATCTCCGTGCTGGCGGACCGCTGGGACGATTCAAAAGAACGGCTGGACGAACTGCTCAACGCCTACTTCGCATCCGACGCGGGGGAAGCCGCCGCGGCCACGCCGGCCCGAAAGCCCCGCATCCCCTTTCCCCACCGGGTCTACGTGGTGCACCGCATAGACCGGGACACCTCGGGCCTCGTGCTCTTCGCCAAGACCGCCGACGCCCACCGCGCCCTCTCGGGGGCCTTCGAATCCCGCTCGGTTCAGAAGAGCTACCTGGCCCTGGTCCACGGCAGGCCCTCCTGGACGGAGACGGACTGCGAGCTTCCCCTGCGCCCCGACGGGGACCGGGAGCACCGGACGGTCATCGACAAATCCAAGGGAAAGAGCGCCCGCACCCGCTTCCGCGTCCTGGGCGGGGTATCCAACTACACCGTGCTGGAGGCGGTCCCCGAGACCGGCCGCACCCACCAGATCCGGGTGCATCTGGCGTCCCTGGGCCACCCCATAGTCTGCGACGCCCTGTACGGCTCGGCCGAGGCGGTCAAGCTTTCCTCATTCAAGCGGGGATGGCGCGGGGACCCGATCGCCGAACGGCCCCTCCTGGACCGGCTGGGGCTCCACGCCTGGCGCCTGGTCCTTCCGGAGGGCACCGCGGGGGGCGGAGAGCTCAGCCTCAGCGCTCCCCCGCCGAGGGATCTGGCATCCACCCTGAACCAGCTGGAAAAGGCCGCAGGCGTCTCCTTCGGCATGCTGATGCAATAAGCCGCCCTCGCCCGCACCAGCGCTCGGCAGCGCCGGCCTGACGGCGGCCTGCGGGGCACGAATACTCCGATTACAGTCTAGGCAGGAAAACCGGACACCCGGTCTTGGGATCTCTTCCCGAAGGAGCCGCGCCCGGCTCCAGCCGGAGCAGCGTCCCCGATTCCAAGGCCTCAACCTGCCGCCTGCCGCCCTCCACCAGGGCCAAGCCCGCCTTCGTGCAGGCGTAGCGGGCGGTGCGCCCGTCCGCCACCGGGAAGGCGTCGGAGAGCAGGCGCAGGGCCGTTCCGCCCGTCGGCTCCGGCTCGATCCGGCCGGCGGCCGTCGGCGCAGGTCCGGCGTAGATGAAGCCGAGGGTTGCCCGTTCCTTGGGGATGCCCGCGGCGGCGGAAAGCTTATGCAGGGCCGCCGGAGCGTCCTCGGTGTCGAAGGCGAAGTGGCACCACTTGGCTCCCCTGCGCCCTCCGGGCAGGGGACAGTCGGCGTCGTGGGGACAGGGTGCGATGGGAAAGCGCCCCAGGCTCAAGAGGGACGCGCGCAGGGCGGAGATGAACCAGGAGGACCGGGGTATGCCCGGCTCGACCACGAGAATGGAAGCGGCATCGGAGCCCAGAGAGGCCAAGAGGCGCCCGTAGCGCTCCCCCGCGGCGGCCTCGGATGACCTGTCGTTCCAGAACAGCTCGTTGAAGAGGTTGGCGGCGACCACCAGGGCCGCGCCCTTCCCCTCGATCTTGGTTCCCAGGGAACCCCGTATGGTTTTTATGCGCCACTTGGTCGGGCTCCGGGCCGCCAGGGCGGCGAACAGGGCCTTGCCGGCTTCCAGGGCCGCGGCGTTCCGGTCCAGGCAGCGGAACTCCAGCTCCAGGCCGCGGAGCTCAGGCCGGGAAAGCCAGAGGGCGACGGCCACGGTCAGGGGGCCGCTGCCCAGGTCCAGCACCGCATCTCCGTCGGCCAGGGACAGGGGAAGCGCCGGGAGCAGGCGGGAAAGGCGGTAGACGTTCCAGGGCAGAAAGTAGCGGAGGTACGCGGACTTCAGGGCGGGCCGACCCATGTAGCCGTCCTCCCGCTCGTCCCTGCCGGAGGTGAGAAGCCGGGACAGCTCCGCCACATCCCGCCCCAATCCCGCGCGGAAGCGGGACGGCAGGGGAAAGGTCTTGTCTATGAGGACGAGGAGTTCATCGAGTGCGGCGTGGAGCTCAGGGCTCGGCCGGGGAAAGAGGATCTCGTTCATGGTCATCCTTCGCGCTGCTTCGCAGGACAGCGAACAGCTCAATTAATTCCGATCGGAGGGCGTTCAGGACCGCCCGGGCATCCTGGTCTCCCCCGGAGAGCTCCCGGAAGAGCTGCTCCCGGGCGCCCTCCAGGGTAAAGCGGCGCTCGTAGAGCAGGTGCTTGAGGCGCAGGAGGATGCGCAGGTCCGCCTGGGTGTATACCCGCCGCCCCGCGAGGTCCTTGCGGGGCTGGAGCAGGGGTATCTCCTTCTCCCAGTAGCGGAGCACGTGGGCCTTGACGTCCAACAGGCGCTCCACGTCGCCGATCTGGTAGG
>CAYUPG010000010.1:0-27358 GCA_964446515.1 uncultured Treponema sp. | reverse complement strand
TGTACTCCTTCCGGCGGAAGTGAAGGTCCGCCAGGTCCAGGTGGAAGGAATAGTTGCCCGGATCTATGGCCAATATGCGCTCGAAGGAATCCTTGGCCTCCCGCTCCTTGCCCAGGGCCCGATACGCGGACCCCTGTATGCGCAGGGACTGGATGTTCTCGGGCTCCCACTCCAGGGCTCCGGAGGCCTGTTCCAGGGCCTCCGGGTAGCGCTCCATCTTGAGGTACAGGGAGGCCAGGCGGGTGCGGCCCTCGGCGCTGCCGGGAACCAGCTTGACCAGCTTCTCCAGCTCCACCACCGCGTCGGCGAAATCCCCCACGGTCTCCAGGGTCCGCTCGAGGTTCACCACCGCCTTGACGTACTTGGGATCCGACTCAAGGGCCTGGCGGTAGTAGCGGATGGCCTCCTCATGGCGGCCCTGGTCCGCCAGGACCACGCCCATGTTGTTCCGGGCCTCGGCGTTGAAGGGGTCTATGGCCAGAATCCTGGAGAAGACATCCATGGCCTCGCTGTGGCGGCCCCGCTTGAAGAGGATGATGCCGGAGTTGTTCATCGCCTCCAGCCAGCCGGGCCTGCTGCGCAGGGCGGCCTCGTACTCGTGGGCCGCTTCCTCGAGGCGTCCGGTGGCCTCCAGGGCGATGCCGAAATTGAAGTGGAGGGTGGGATTGTTGCGGTCCAGGGCCAGGCCCTTGCGGAACACCTTGAAGGCCTTGTCCCACTCACCCATCCTATCGTACATGGTACCCAGGTTGTTGTAGGCGGGAACGTAGCGGGGGTCCAGCTCCACCACCTTGGCGTAGGCCATGGCGGCCGCCTTGAGATTCCCCAGCTGCTTGTGCACGTTGCCCAGGTTGTAGTGGAACTCCGCCCGGGTCGGATCCGCATCGATGGCCTGCTCCAGGGCATCCAAGGCATCATCGTAGCGGTCCTGCTTGCGGTAGATCACCGCAAGGTTGTTCAGGGCCTCCGTATCCCGGGGATTCTTGGCCAGGAGGGTGACGAATTCATCCGCCGCGTCCTCCAGACGATCCGCCTTGGCCAAGGTGATGCCCAATAGGAGCCGGGCATCCCGGTCGTCCCCGTTGTGGCTCAGGTAGGCCTTCAGCTGCCGTTCGGCCGCCTCGTGGTCCCCCACCCGGGCGGAGCCCCGAGCGCGCTCTAAAATATCCTGCACATCCAATGGGCTCATTGCATCATCCTTACGGGCCGCGCAGCGACTTCCCGGGAAAAAGCTCCCACGGCGCGCGGGTCGGCGCGGTCGTATGCCGCCACGGCAAAGTAGTATAGCGTACCGTTGCGCAGTCCGTCGATGCGGATGCTCGTCCGGTTTCCCGCATCCAAGGGCGAAGCGCCCAGGAGGGCGTCGGTTCCGAAGTAGGTGCCCGAGGCGACGCCGTAGTATATCAGATATCCTCCCGCGTCGGGATCGACGCTCGGCCGCCACGAGAGCTCCACGGCCCCGTCCGCAGCCGCGGCGCTCACCAGGGAAGGCGGAGCGGGCGGCTCCTTGCGCAGGTAGTGTATGCGCAGCTCATCCAGGAAGGGGGTCCGCTCGCCGTCCCCCGAAGGATACAGCACCGCGGCGACCTGCACCCAGCGGCCCCGGAATCTACCCTCCAGGGGAAGAGCGGGCTCCACGGGTATCCACGTCGACTCGTCGTCGTTCCAGCGGTAAGGATTGTCCGCGGCGCGCATGAAGAAGCGTATGTCCGCACCGCTCGACGCCGCGTAACGGTCGCCGAAGGCCTCCAGGCGCAGAACCGTGCTTCCCGCCGTCCCGAGGTCCAGAAATTTCGTCTCCATCCGCCCGCCCTGCAGGGGATACTTGGTCGGAACGGAGTCTTCGGCGTAGCGCCGGTATATGCGGAACTCGTCCATCATCCCCGTGAAACGGGACCCCAGCACCAGGGCGCCTTCTTCCCCTACGACGGGGAGGAACACCTCCCCCCCTTCCCGGCCGCCCGCCGTGGTGTAGGTCAGGGCCTCCAGCCTGCCGTCCACCAGGTACTCCAAGAGACCGGTCCCCGACTCGAAGCGCAGGAGGTGGTGGCTCCAGGTCTTGGGAAGTATGGTTCCCCCTGAAGTCAAGGAGACCGACAGCCGGCGGGCATCGTCGGCGGAGGAGAACAGGTCCGAGAAGGTCCACTCCATGCGGTTCCGGGTGATCAGGCAGCGGATGCGCTGGGACACGTACTCGCCCCGGGGACTTCGCCGACCCGCCGTCCAGGAAAGGATCTGCTCGCCGCTCTCCAGATTGGCGGGGAAGATCCAAAATTCAATGGAGAAGTCGCCCAGGCGCTTGCCCGGTGCGAGCAGCGCCCCCCGGAGGGGAGTGATCGTGAGGGGGGACTCGGAGAAGAGGGCGGCCCCGGACCCGTGACGGGCGCGCTGGAAGGCCACGGCGGACACCCCCGGCGCCGCGCTGAGCCGGTAGTTGCCCCGGGCGTCGGCGAAGTCGGCGGCGGACGCCTGGTCGAAGGATAGGGAAAGGTCCAGGTCCGCATCCCGTTCCGGCAGGGCCGAAGATAGGGCCAGGGCCGGGAAGCGGCGGACCTGGGATAACTCCTGGACCGCCGCACGACGCTGCACGGCGTCCCAGCCGGCCGCTCCCCCCAGGGTCAGGGTGCGTTCCTGAGCCCCGGACAACGGGGCGGCGAACAGGAGGAGGGCTAGGCATCTGCGGGCGACTGTTTCCTTTCTCATCAATTCCCTATATCTTATCGGTATAAAGAGGCATGAACCACGAACAGTTTTCCCAAGATTATACCCGACTCCGCGCCCTGGTGAAAGAAGCCCCCCTGGAGCCGGGGGTCTACATCATGCGGGACGGGGAAGGGCGGGTGATATACGTCGGCAAGGCCCGCATCCTCAGGAATCGCCTGACGTCCTATTTTTCGGGAGAGAAGGACGTCAAGACCCGGACCCTCCTCCGGCATGCCGTGAACATCGAAACCATCATCGTATCAAATGAGTACGAAGCCCTGCTCCTTGAGAATACCCTCATCAAGCAGCACAGCCCCAAGTACAATATAAACCTCAAGGACGGAAAAACCTATCCGGTGGTCCGCATCACCGCCGAGCCCTTTCCCAGGGTATTCAGGACCCGGCACATAGTGCAGGACGGCTCCCTCTACTACGGCCCCTTCCCCAACGTCCAGGCGGTGGACACCATGCTGGAGCTCATCGACAAGCTCTTCCCCCTGCGCAAGTGCCGGACGCTGCGGAAGCGGCAGGCACCCTGCATGTACTACCACATCGGCCGCTGCGCCGCCCCCTGCTGCGGGAAGATTTCGGAGGCGGAATACGCCGCCCATGTGGATCGGGTGAAGAAGCTCCTGTCCGGAGAAACGGAAGCCCTGATCGCGGACCTGACCGACGGGATGCGGGAGGCCGCCGCGGAGCTCCGGTACGAACGGGCCGCCCAGCTCAGGGACGCGATCCAGGCCGTCGCCGACCTCGCCGCAGGAAACGCCGTGGTGGACTTCGATCCGGACGACCGGGACTACGTGGCCTGGGCCTCCGAGGGCGTCCTGGCGACCTACACCGTGTTCTCCATGCGCGGCGGGCGGATGACCGGGCGGGAGCTGTTCCGCACCCGATCGGCGGCGGAGGACGAGGAGTCCCTGCAGCTCTTCCTGGCCACCTACTACGGCCCCGACCGGCCGCCGCCCCCCCGCATCTACCTGGGCTCCGTGCCGGATCGGGCCGAGGAGCTGCTCCGCCTATTCCAGGACCGATTCTCCCAGACCCCGGAGTTCCTCCCCTGCGGCGAGAGGCGCCACGCCGCGGTCCTGGCAATGGCCTACCAGAATGCAAAAGAAGACCTGGCCCGAAGGCTCAAGGAGCGGGGAGCAGGCCCCGCCCTGGACGAGCTGCAGCGCGTCCTGGGGCTCAGGACGAGACCGGAACGCATCGAGGGCTTCGACATCGCCCAGCTCGACGGGCGCCACCCCGTGGCTTCCCTGGTCTCCTTCTCAGGCGGCGTGCCGGACAAGAAGAACTACCGCCACTTCAAGCTCCGCTCCGTGGAGGGGGTGGTGGACGACTTCGAGGCCATGCGGGAGGCCGTGTCCCGGCGCTATTCCCGCAGGGCCGCCGAGGGCGCGGAGCTGCCGGACCTCATCCTCATCGACGGCGGCATCGGTCAGGTGAACGCGGCCCGGGGCGTCATGGAGGCCCTGGGCCTGGACTGCGAGATAGCGGGTCTGGCCAAGCGGGACGAGGAGATCTGGCGGCCCGGCGCCGCGGAGCCCCTGCGCCTGGATCGGCGCTCCGAGGCCCTCAAGGTGCTCCAGTTCGTCCGGGACGAGACCCACCGCTTCGCCACCTCCTTCAACCAAAAGCTCCGTTCGAAGGACCTCGCCCTGCCCGCCCTGCAGTCCGTGGAAGGCATAGGCCCCGCCCGGGCGGCGGCCCTCCTCACGGCCTTCGGCTCCCTGGAGGGCATAGCCGCCGCGGAGATCGAGGATCTGGCGGGCCGCTGCGGGATCAAGGAGTCCGCAGCCGCCGCCGTAAAGGCCGCCGCCAAGCTTGCCCTTCAGGACCGGGCCGCCGAGGCGTCCCGCCTTTCCCGGGGCGGCGGAAGACGCCCGGGCACCCGGACGGCCGGCCGGAGCTACGGCGCGGAAGAGAGCTCCGCCCTTGGAGCGGCCCTGGCGGCGGAGGCCGCCGAGCCCTGGGACGCAGGCGATCCGGACGGTACCGACAAAAATGGCCGCCCGGAGTAGCCCCGGGCGGCCGAGAGAGCTAAAACCTTCAGCAGTCGGAATCCCCTAGTGCTTTTCCTTCACCTTCTCTTTTTCTTTGATCACCTTGGATTCGAGCTTGTCCATCAGTTTATCTATAGCCGCGTTGAGTTCGAAATCGGTCTCCTTGACGTGGACCGATACGCCCCAGCGGAAATTCACCGTAGCTTCGGCGGCAAAATCCTTTTCCTTCGTGAAGGTGAACAGGAGATCCACGAGCATATTCTCCGCGTTGGGGATGCGGGCGATCTTCTTGTCCAGATATTCCCGGGTTCCCTCCCTCAGGGTGAAATGGACGGCCTTGACATCGATGTTCATGCTTGCCTCCTATGGCTCGTATTGGAAACCGCGCCGACGGCGACGGATTTTCTCGACAGGGTTCAGCGGGTGTAGGAAGACCCCAGATCCAGCTCCTTCCGGTACTTGGCGACCGTGCGCCGCGCCAAGGGTATCCCCTTCCTGGCTAAAAGGTCCGCTATGTCCTGGTCCGAAAGGTGGCCCTCCTCTTCCTGAATGATCTCCTTGATGATCTCCTTTACCCCCTCCTTGGAGTACCGGGACCCGGACGAGCCCGCACCGCTTATGGAGTTGGTGAAGAAATGCCGTATCTCGAAGATGCCCCACTCGGTCTGCATGTACTTGCCGTTGGCTATGCGGGAGACGGTGGTCTCGTGGACTCCGATCTCCGCGGCGATATCCTTCAGGGTCAGGGGGGCCAAGAATTTCGGACCCTTGGCGAAAAAGGCGCGCTGGAATTCCACCACCGCCCGTGCCACCCGCAGGAGGGTGTGGTTCCGCTGGTTTATGGACCTGATGAACCAGCGGGCCTCCTTGATGTTCTCCTTCACGAAATCCCGGACCGGCTTTTCGCCGTCCCTGCCGCCGGAGAGCTTCATGAAGAAGGGGTTGATGCCCAGGATGGGTATCTCCTCGTCGTTCAGGAGGATGACGAACTCTCCCTCCTTGCGCAGCACCTGGATATCCGGGGTGACGAAGCGGGTTTCCGAACTGTCGAACTGGCGGCCGGGGAAGGGAGAGAGCTCCCTGATGCGCTCAAGGATTTCCCGGACCTCGGCCTCGCTCCGCTTGACCTTCTTGGCCGCCTCTCCCAGTTTGCCCCGCTCCAGCAGCTCCAGGTGCTCGAGGACATCGAGTATGCCCTCCGGAGCGTCGGGGAGCAGGGCCGCCTGCACGGCCAGGGATTCATGATAGTCCGCGGTGCAGGTGCCCTGGGGGTCCAGGGCGCGGACGAGGTCCAGGGCCGAGCGGCAGACGGGTTCCGGCAGGTCCTTGAGGAGCAGATCCAGGGGCTCCTTGTGGAAGCCGTCGGCGTCCAGATTTTGGATCAGAAGCTCCCCGACGCGCCGAACCTCGTCGCTTATGGGCTGGAGGCGCAGCTGCCACAGCAGGTGCTCCTGGAGCGTCTCGGGCCGCGACAGGACCCCCTCTATGAACTTCCGCTGCTCGTCCGAATCCTCGTCGGAGCCGCGCCGGGCGAAGCCGGAATCGGAGGTGGCCTCGAAGTAGTCGTCCTCTTCCTTGTGGGGGGCGTAGGAAGCGTCCAGGGACACGGTGGAGCGGTCCTCCAGGACCTCGAGGGCGGGATTCTTGTCCAGCTCCTCCTGTATGCGCTCCCGGAGATCCACCACCGGCAGCGCCATCAGCTTGATCGACTGGAAAAGCTGGGGGTTCATTTTGAGGCGCTGTTCTTGGGCGAACGACGGACGCTGAAGCTGCACTCACCACTCCTTCCACCTTAACTATTGCCGCCGCACCCCCGTTTGTCAAGATTCGCGATTGACGGGATGCGTCCGGCCGCCTATGATCCCCCTATCGAGGAGGCATCCGTGAACGACCTGCAACGACGACTGGCGGCCCTGGGAACGTCGATCCATGCTGCTCCCCTCCGCCGGAACGGATCTGGAAGCCTGGGCGGTCATCGCCTGCGATCAATATACTCAAGACAGGCGCTACTGGAAACGCGTGGAGGAGCGGGTCGGCGCGGCGCCCTCCATGCTCAGGCTGATATTTCCTGAGATCTACCTTGAGGATGCTGCGGCCGTCGGCCGTGCCGGCGGACCTGAGGGCAGCGTAGCTGCCCTCAGGTCCGGCAGACCTTCCAGGTCTGAGCGCATAGCGGGCATACGGGCCGCCATGGACGACTACCTCTCGAACGGCACCTTCGCCGCCCCCGTCGAAGGGCTCCTCTACCTGGAACGGAGCACCGCGCACCATGAATGCAGGCGGGGTCTCCTGCTCGCGGTGGACCTGGAGCGCTACGATTGGGCCCCCTCCGCCCGCCCCCTGATACGGGCCACCGAGGGCACCGTCGTGGAGCGGCTTCCCCCGCGGATGGAGATACGCCGGGGCGCCCCCCTGGAGTCCCCACACGTCATCCTGCTCATCGACGACGAGAAGGAATCCCTCATCGAAGGGCTCGGCGAGCGGGCCAGGGAACGTCCCGCCCTCTACGAGACCGAGCTCATGCTCGACGCCGGAACGCTGCGGGCCTGGGCCCTGGACCGGGAATCGGACTGGGAGTACCTGGCCCGGGGACTGGAACGCCTGGCGGAGGCCGCAGGCAAGCGCTACGGAACGGCGGACGGAGAGCCCTTCCTCTACGCCGTGGGGGACGGCAACCATTCCTTGGCCACCGCAAAGGCCATATGGGAAGAGTACAAGGAAGCCCACCGCGGCGAGGGCGGCCTTATGGACCATCCGGCCCGCTATGCCCTGGTGGAGGTGGAGAACATCTACGACGCGGGCATAGAGTTCGAGCCCATACACCGCCTCGTGTTCGGCGCGACCCTCGATGAAGTGTCCGCCGCCCTCTCGGGCCTTCCCGGCTGCGCGACCCGCGGAGTATCCGGCACGGAGGAGCTCGACGCCCTGGTGTCCGACCCATCGGCGGAGAAGACCCGCTACGGCCTCATCGCCCGCGAGGGCTGCGTCCTTATCGAGACGGACGCCCGGGGCATCTCCACGGAACCCCTGCAGCCCATCCTGGACCGCTTCGTCGCGGCCGGCGCCGGAGGCAGGAGCATCGACTACCTGCACGGTTCGGACGAGACGGCGCGGGTTTCCCTGGAGGAGGGCGCCGGGGCCCCGCGGGTGGGCATACTGCTTCCGCCGGTGGGGAAATCGGACCTCTTCGCCACGGTGGCCCGCTCCGGCCCCCTGCCCCGGAAGAGCTTTTCCATGGGCGAGGCATCGGAAAAGCGCTTCTATCTTGAATGCCGCGCCCTTTTCCGATAGAATGCCCTCCGTGTCCGCCGGCGTGGTGAAATGGCAGACACGGTAGACTCAAAATCTACTGATCGCAAGATCGTATCGGTTCAAGTCCGATCGCCGGCAGTGAAATCAGCGCGCCCCAGCGGGGCGCGCTTTTTTTGGGCTCCGATCAGACTTGAACCGATGGGAGCGCCGAGCGAGCGCGCTAAAGCGCGAGCGAGGAGGAGCGCGCAGGGATGCGCGCGGCAGCGACCGAGGCGGCCCGGAGGGAGGCCGCACGACGCGGCCGACCGCAGGGCAAGTCCGATCGCCGGCAGTATACTAGCGCGCCCCAAGCGGGGTGCGCTCTTTTTTTAGCCCGATCGGACTTGAACCGCAGGGCTGGTCCGATCGCCAAAAAAAGGGCTGCCCGGGGAATCCCGCGGCAGCCCGTTCTCTTCAGCCCCCTTCGGGGACTATCCCTAGTTCGTCAGGGCGAAGGACATCTTGACCCCGTTGGTCCGCAGTGCCACCCAATTGCCCTTCATGGGCACGTCCCGCTTGTCCACGTAGAAGTAGTAGTAGTAGGTCGGATCGGTGGGATCGTAGACCCGGACTTCCCCGGTAGCTCCGTCCATATAGAGGCGGATCGGCAGGGGCTGGGCCAGAGCTTCGGGAGTTATGAGGCCGCGGTACTGGTTCAGGTCGATGCTGTGCACCAGCTCCATGCGGGAGTGTGATACGCTTCGGTACACCTGGGCGCTGAAGCCCCGGGGAATAGCGGCGTTCCGGGGATTCTCGTCATAATTGAGCCAGAGCAGGTAGGACTTTCCCGTACCCCAGGAAGCGGCCGGATGCGCCGTGTCGGCGAACAGATGGACACCGAATCCCGCATGCCCGTCCTCGGCCCCCGACTCATAGCGGGCGTTGAACGCGTAGATCATCGGCCCGTTCTGGGGGATGCGGACGTTCACCTTCGCCAAGGGGGCCCGGGCATCATTCTGGTAGAGCCGGGGACCGACGAAGGACCAGGAACCGGAGGCAAACCTATGTTCCGGCAACAGATTCTGGGCAAAGATCGGAACCGACAATCCCAGCACTACGAGAACCGCGAGAAGTTTCTTCATGTTCTCACCCCTTTAGAAAAATATTTCCACGGACGAGGGCGCACCGTCCTCTCCGTAAATGCCCCAGCACATTCGATTATAAACAACAAATTCCAACAGGTGGTTACGAAATTTGAATTTACGGCCAAAAATCCTATACTTTTTCTACCAAATGAGATCCCAGCCCATATACGCCAATATGCTCAACCGCCGCATCGCCCTCGCGACGGTGGTGATGGGCTTCGCGTCTATGGTGCTCTTGGGATCCCTAAAGGGGCTGCTGTCCGCCCGTCAAGCCCGGAGGGACTTCACGGACTCCCTCGGGAACATCATGGATGCCTACGTTCCGGCTCTGGAGAGCGCCCTCGCGCTGGGGGACGCCGCAGTGCTCCAGACGCAGATAGAGGGCATAGGAGAGCTGACCTACACCTCCTATGCGGCGGTACACGCTGAGGGCC
Organism: uncultured Treponema sp.; assembly: GCA_964446515.1. Classification (GTDB taxonomy): domain Bacteria; phylum Spirochaetota; class Spirochaetia; order Treponematales; family Breznakiellaceae; genus CAYUPG01. The sequence goes on along the minus strand of CAYUPG010000010.1, from coordinate 17,839 downwards.
GGACCCTGGCGGAGTCGGGAACGGCAGACGGGAACCCTTCGCTGCTTCTGGAGAGGCCCCTGTACCGCAGCGGCAGCGGCGATGCGGCGGAGATCGGCAAGCTGGTGGTCCATGGAGACGACGCCTATCTTCAGCAGACGTCCTGGGATTGGATTTACAAGGATTTTCCCCTGGAGTCCATCGGGGTAGCCCTCCTCGGGCTCTTCCTGTATTTCTATATAGACAGGGTCGTCACCGGACGGATCAGACGGAACACGGAGCGGATCGAGGGCTACAAGATAGGGACTCCGGGTCCGCTGTTCGACGTCCCTCGGGACGGCAGCCGCCCGGCCATGGATGAAATCCGTCTTATGGAAGCGGGCTTCAACCGCCTCGCCGCTGCGCTTCAGAGCAGCTTCGCCAAGCAGGAAATCGAACAGGCGGCGGCCCTCAGGAATTATCGCCGCTACCAGGACCTCTTCGACTACTCGCCCATACCCCTCATGCTGATTGATTTCTCGGCGGCCTACCAAGAAATGCTGGCGGATTTCCCGAACCTCGATCGGCCGGAGCTGGCCGAGAAAATGAGGGATTCCGGGAGAAGCGTACGTAAGTACGCGGAGCTCGTATCCGTGAGCGATCTGAACGTGGCCATGCGGGACCTGGTGGAAGCCCCCGACAAGGATACGGTCCTGAGCGGGGTGGAGAACATCGTCGCCGGGGAGGCCGAGCCCATTTTCCGGGAACATTTGGCCGCCCTCGCCACGGGCGCCGGCCGGCACCTCTGCGAAGGCATCATCGGAACCTTTACGGGAGGGCACCGGCACGTCCAAGCCCACTGGCTGGCGCTGAACTACGGAAGCGACCTGCGGACGGGCCACGTGCTCATAGCCTTCGTGGACATCACGACGGGGAAGCATATGGAGGAGGCCCTGGCCGACAAGGTGCGGGAGCGGGAAGTGCTGATCCGGGAACTCTTCCACCGGACGAAGAACAACATGCAGAGCATCCTCTCCTTCATCTCCTTCGAATCCTGGCGCTTGGAGGATGAGTCGATGCGTGCGGCGCTCCATCGGCTGGAAAGCAGGATCTACTCCATGTCCCTGGTCCACCGCATGCTCTACGAGTATGCCGACCTTTCCCGGCTTTCCCTCTCCGCCTACCTGCGGGAGTACGCCGCGTACCTGGGGGCATCGGAAAATCTTGAGGAGAAGGGCATACGCATCGATCTTCAGCTCGAGGAGCTCGTGGTGACCGTGGATATCGCCGTTCCTATCGGGCTCATCGTGACCGAGCTGGTGGACAACGCCTTGGCCCACGCCTTCGCGGGCCGCCAAGGGGGCGTCATACTCATCAGGCTGGAGAGCGCGGGCGGGGGAGACCTGACCTTGACCGTGGCGGACGACGGAGTCGGCGCCCGGGAGGACTTCGACCCTGCGGCCGTCGAGTCCCTGGGGCTGCAGCTGGTGGGATCCATCGCGGAAAGCCAGCTGGGCGGAGGGGTATCCTACCAGTGCGCTCCCGAGCGCGGCTTCAGCTGCAGGATCTTCGCCCGGCCGAGCCTCTACGAGGTCAGGGTATAAGAGGCGGCGGCCAGCGGCCGCCGGGTCAGGGCTCCAGCTCCCACCGATACAGGAAGCGGAAGGCGTAGTGCTTGATGCCGCCGAAGCGGCGCCGGATGAATTCTTCCGTGGGGACGCCCACGTACCGGTAGTGCCAGCTTTCCCAGCGGTAGCCCGTGACGTGCTCCAAGCCCTCGGGATAGGAGAGCACCCAGCCGAAACGGCCGGCGTTTGCCGCCAGCCATCGGCCCGCGGCGGTCTCGGCGAAGCTGTCGTCGATAGATCCGAAGTCGAGGGCGCGGCCCAGCTGGTGCTCGCTGTGACCCGGCCGGGCGGACTCCCGATCCGCCGCCTCCTGCCCCAGCTGCCGCACGATCCGTTCATAGACCTGGGTCTGATAGGCGAAGGACCGGTAGGCCGACGATGCGACCAGCACCACACCCTCCGCCCGCGCGGCGGCGGCCATCGCCTCAAGCGCCTCGGCGGCGTCCGACCTAAGGCGGTGCCCCGGGCGGTTGACCCTGTAGGAAGGGCCGGTCAGCTCCTGCAGATCCTCGGGTTCATACTCCGCGGGCAGGGCGTAGACCTTGTCCACCGGAGCCCATAGGTAGCGGTCAAGGGCGGTGAGGGCCGCCAACTCCGCCTCCAGGGCACGCCAGTCGGCCGCGGCGGCGGAAACAAGGGCGTCCGAATACTCCGCCGGCAGCTCCGCGGCTGCGCAGGCCCTGCGGACCCGGTCCGCCGCCGCCCTCCCCGCCTCCCGGTCGGCCTCCGCCCCTGCCGATTCCCGGTCCGGCGCGGAGCCGGCCGCAGCCTCCCGAGGCGCTTCCGCCCCGGAACGCATCCCGCAGGAAAGGGCGAGCGCGCCGAACAGCGCCGCCGCGGCAACACGGAGCAGAGACCCCGCCCGGCTAGCGCACTTCATTGACGGAACGGATGATGGGAAACAGATCGGGAAACCCGGTGGAATCTATGGCCATCCGCACGATCTCGCTGGGGTTCATGATGTAGAGCCGCCTGCCCTTCTCCAACCCCGTCTCCACGGCGGACATGAGCACCCCGAGGCCGGAGGACGAGAGGCCCGAGACCCGGGACATGTCGAGCACCAGGCTCCTCGACTCGATGATGCCGTACACCCGCTGCTGGAATTCGGTGTAGGTGTAGGAATTCACCGTCCCGATGACCTCAAGCAGGATGTACGTTTCTCCCTGGCGCTCGGTGATGTTCAGATGGTCCATATCCCCTCCGCTCCTAGTTGAATTTAATCGTCAATATTGAAATATCGTCGTTCAATTCTTGGGACACGAATTCTACGACATCGTTGTAGAGGAATTGCACGACCCGCTCCGCGGAGGCGCTGCGGTTCTCCTGTATGCTCTTCTGTATACGCTCCTTGCCGAAGCGGACTCCCCGCAGGGATTCGGCGTCGGTCAGCCCGTCGGTGGTCATAAGCAGCAGATCCCCCCGCTTGAAGGACGCCTTGCGGACGGTGATGTGGGGGGCTATATCCTTGACGAAGCCCAGGACCTTTCCCGCGCCCTGGATCTCCACCGGGTTGTTGTAGGAGCTGGACAGCAGGAACATGGCCGGAATCCCGCAGTTCACGTAGTAGAGGGTTCGGGCCTTGAAGTCGAAGAGACCGAGCACCCCCGCAAAGAAGGTGCCCCGGGGGAGGTTGTTCTTGATGAAGCCGTTGGTCCTGATCACCAGCTCCTTGAAGTCCTTGGTTTCCCGCAGGAAGGTGCGCACCACGGACTTCAATATCACCATGGACATGCTGGCGTTCAGGCCCTTGCCGGACACGTCCCCCAGGACGAAGACGTAGCGGTCCGCCGTTAGGCGCATGAAGTCGATGAAGTCGCCCCCCAGCTTCCTGGTGGAGCGCGTCATGTAGGCGATATCCGCGGCGGGATGCTCGATGCGGTCCAGGTTCTCCTGGATGGACTGGATGATCTGCTCCGAATACTCGAGCTCCCGGTCCACGGTCACCACCAAGGACTCCTGGGCTATGTTCTTGAGATAGTAGGCGACGACGAATATCTTGCCGTACACCCGGCGCAGGGTCTGGTAGTCGTAGTCCAGGAAGTCCCCGCCCGAACGCTTGGACCCCACGAAGAGGGCGCCGATGAGCGTCCGGCCCTCCCGCAGGAGCACCATGGCCTCCGCGTCGAACTTCTCCAGCAGCTCCAGGAGTTCCGCCTTGACCTCGTGGTAGTCGTAGTTGGTCACTATTTCAGTCTTCAGGAGTATGGACACGTCGCCGTTCAGCAGGAAGTCGAGGGCCGGACTCGGGCGCTCCACGGCGGGCGCCGGCGCATCATCCGCCTCCGGACTCGTCGAGCCGACGCGGACCAGCCGGCCCTGGGCGTTCTCGATCATCAGGTGGACCGAAGAGCAGTCGACGGCGGACCTCATGAGGTTGATGAACTCCCCGATCACCGAATCGCGGCCCTTGACGAAATCTATGGCCGCCAGTCCTTCCTCGAGACGTTCCGCATAGATGTCCCTTCCCCTGAGCCGAGCGGAAAAGCGGCTGCGCAGGACGAGGCCGAGCCGGTGCACCGCAAGGTACACCGCTGCGGCCGCCGGCGCGAGGAGCCGCGCATCCAGGGGCCCCAGAACCGAGCGGCCGAGGGCGAACAGGACGCCGGCGACCGCGCCCACCGTCGCATGGAAGAGGACCGAAGCCAGGGCGGCCACGACGACCGTCCGCACATCCAGCAGGCGGGTTATGGATACGCCGTAGCCCAGAATCAGCGCCAGTAGCGTCCCCCCCGCGGGCATGAGCACGTAGATCCAGGATCGGTCCAGGACTGCGGGAAGGACCACCGCCATGAGGAAGGTGACCACGTAGCCCGCCCCGAGGCCGAAGGCGACGATCAGGGTCTGGAGCCGGAAGATCTTGCTCTTGAAGAAGAGGCGCCTGAGGAGCAGCAGAAGCGCGGAAAGAAGACCCAGGGAAAAGCCGCCCACCACGATGGGCAGGAAGAGGGGCCCCCGGGTCTGGTGGAGGGTCCCCGCCTCCAAAGACACTGTCTGCAGGTACCGATCCGTGAAGAGTATGAAGTAAGCCGATACGGCCCAAAGGATCGCCGCGGGAAAGCGCAGGAAGCCGAACCGCCGCTCGTAGGGAAAGGAGAGGGCCAGCAGGAACACGATGAGGTGGGTCGCCGTGACCGCCACGGCGCCGACGCGTATCAGGAAGGTCGCGAGGCCGGGAGAGAGGGCGCCTGCGGCGGCGTAGCCCGCCCCGATGGCGAAGGCGAGAGTCGCCGCCAGAACGCAGTAGTAGAAGATGAGCCGCGCGTTGTCGGACTCGGCCCCCCGGAAGCGGAGCCTGAAACCGTAGGACAGAAGGTAGAGGGCCAGGGCGAAATCGATGATGGTGAAGATCATGGCCTTACTCCGTAATCCGGGCGGCGAGTATGGTGACGTCGTCCCGCAGGGGCTGACCGGCGGAATGCTTTTCGACAAGGTCCGCCATGAGCGATACGAACTCCTCCGCCGGCCGCATGGATTCGTCGGTGACGAAATCTATCCACCCCTCGCTGTCCCCCAGCATCTCGCCCTTTCCGTCCGAAACCTCCGAGACGCCGTCCGAGGCTATCAGGATCACATCCCCGGGGAAGAGCTTGGCCTCCGCCTCCGCGACCTCCTCCAGCTCAAGAATACCGATGAGGCTGCAGTTGGAGGCCAGGCGCCGGATCTGCCTGCCCGCCCGGGTTTCCGAGATGATCAGGGGGTCCGCCATGGAGGCGTTGATGTAGCGCACCGTCATTCGGGCGGTATCCACCAGAGCGAGGAAAAGTACCGTGTACTTGTCCTCCAGGCGCATGGCCTTTATGGCGCCGTCCACGGTGCGCACCATGGCCGCCAAGTCGGTCTTGTCCTCCATGATGCGGATGGTGTTCACCACGATGCCCATGATCAGGGCCGCCGCCAGTCCCTTGCCGGACACGTCGCCCAGCAGGAGCAGGGTCCGGTCCTCGTCTATGGGGATGGCGTCGTAGTAGTCTCCCGAGACGTTCACCAGGGGCTTGAAGTAGGAAGCCAGCTCCATACCCTTAACCGCCGGCAGGGTTTTGGGCAGGAAGGCCCGCTGGGTGTCGGCGACCATGGACCATTCCTTGGAGACCGCGGCGATGGCGAACATCTTCTCTATCGTCTCGTTCCGCTTTAGGAAGCTCACATACTCGCCGTAGAGCTCCGTAAAGACGTCCTTCTCCAGGTACTTGATGAACCTAAGGAAGAAGAAGCACTGCAGCGGGCCGCGCACCAGGAAGAAGCCCCTGGATTTCCGGTGGTCGGACACCAAGTCCAGGGCGTCGTCGAAGAAGAACACGCCGTCCTTCCAGTTGTCGTAGTGCCGCACCAGCTCGGCGAAGACCGTCGGATCGGTACCCACCGTGGTGGAGCTGTTGTAGACGATGTAGCGCTTCGGCATATCCACCAGGACGACCGTACCGTCCAGCCGGTATTCTATGCTCTCCCGGAACGCCTTGATGAAGTCGCTGGTGGTGAAGCAGAAGCGGAGACGATCGACGAAGGCGCCCAAGTACCGGGTATCCCCCGCCGCGAAGACCCGCCTATGCAGCCGGGCGAGCAGGCCCCTGACCGAAGCGCCCTGCAGGATGCTCAGGAACACGAAGAAGAGTCCCGCGATCGCCGCGGCGCCCGGCGCTCCCAGGTCGGCGGCCAGCAGAGGCGTCAGCAGGGCGTAGAGGATGAGGGCCGCGCCGAGCAGGGCGAATTCAATCGATTTCTTTACCGTTCTATACATGCTGGCCGGACCTCACCGCCGTGATTTGTCAATTTTGGACTACTTCCCTGATGAATGACATGAGCACCGAAAGGGCATTCTCGTTGTGCCCGCCCTCGGGGATGATGATGTCCGCGTAGGCTTTTGTGGGCTCTATGAACTCGAAGTGGCCTGGCCTGACCACGTTCAGGTACTGGTCTATCACCGAATCCACCGTGCGCCCCCGCTCCTTGATGTCCCGGGAAAGGCGCCGGATGAAGCGGATGTCGTCGGGGGTATCGACGAAGATCTTCAGATCGATGAGCTCCCGCACCCGCTTGTCCGTGTAGATCATGATGCCCTCGAAGATGATGAGCTTGCGGGGCTCCACGTGGACCGTCTCCGCCTTCCGTCGGTGGTGCACGAAATCGTACTGCGGCATCTCTATGGACCGCCCCTCCCTCAGGGCCACCAGGTGTTCCCGCAGGAGCTCGTGGTCGAAGGCTTCAGGATGGTCGAAGTTGAAGGCCGTGATGTTCGTATTGGAGACGAATTCCGCGGATTTGTAGTAGTTGTCCTGGGCGATGAAGACGAAATCGGAGATGAGCTCCGAAATCTTCCTCACTATGGTCGTCTTCCCCGACCCCGACCCGCCGCAGATGCCGATGATTTTGCAATCCCCCATGGAACGCCGTCCTCCGCGGGCCAGTATACCCCGGGCGCATGCGGGCCGGCAACCGAAATCTTTCTGTTGACTTTGTCTGACTCTATGTCTAATCTTTAGAAAGAAAACGTTTTAGTAAAACGTTTTCTTTCAGGAGGTTTCCATGTTGGAACGGTATACCAAGAAGGAGTTGGCAAAACTGATCCAGTTCACCAACGTCAAAGCAGAGTTGACCCGGGATGAACTGACCGAACACCTGCGCACCTGTGCCGACTACGGCTTTCATGCTGCCATGATTTCACCCTGCTGGGTATTCTACGCCAAAGGATACCTGAAGGGCACCGGAGTACGGGTAGCGACGACGGTAAATTTTCCCCAGGGAACCGACACCCTGGGGATGAAGGTCGCGGCGGTCCGCCTGATCGCGAAGGAGGGTGCCGACGAGTTCGATTTTCCGCCCAATCCAGCCTTCCTCCTGAGCGGAATGGAGGAGGAGTATTTCCGCGAACTGGAAGCCGTCTGCAATGCGGCCCACGAAGAAGGCATGCAGGCGAAGGCCATGCTGGAGTTCGGCTATCTGCCTACCAGGGAACTGAAGGCGAAGGCCGTTCAATTGGCATGCATGGCGAAGGTCGACTGGGCAAAGAACTCCAGCGGCTGGGGGGCGGGCGGCAGCCCGGCCACCGTGGAAGACATGGCCATACTAAAGGAAAACCTTTCGGGCATGACGAAGATCAAGGCATCGGGAAAGGTCAACAGCTACAAGAAGATGGACGAGCTATTCGCCGCGGGGGCGGCGCTGGTGGGCACGAGCTCCGCGCCGGCGATCATGGACGGCCTCGAAGGGGACGAAGCGGCGTATTGATGAGTACGGCGGAGGCGGCGCCGCATGGAGCGCCGCCTCCGCAGCCCTTCGCCGCAGGCGTACTTATCTATTTTCAAGGTCGTAGAGGGCCAAAACGTTTTCCAGGGGCGTGTCGGGCTGAATGTGATGGGAACTGGCCATGATGTAGCCGTTCGGATCCCCCAAGAGGCCCTTGAGGCGCCGCACTTCCTCCTTGATCTGCGCAGGCTTCCCCTTCGGGAGAAGACCCACGATATCGACGCCCCCGTGGAAGGCCAGCCGGTTCCCGTAGGCGGCCTTCAGACGCTCCGGCTCCATATCGGTCGTGTTCGGCTGCAGCGGGTTGAGCACGTCCACGCCCATATCGACGAGCTCGTCCAAGATAGCCGCCAAGGATCCGTCGGAATGGTACATGACCTTTTTGCCGAAACGCCGCGCCACGGCGATGAGCGCCTCGTGGTGGGGTTTGATGAATTCCCGCCACATCTCCTTGGAAACCATGAGCCCGTTGTTGGACGCCACGTCGTCGTAGAAGTAGACCATATCGATACGATCCCCCGCGGACTCCAGGGCCTTCCGGGCGGCTTCGACGCACAGTTCCGCAATGCGGTCCATCAGGTAGCGCGGTATTTCCGGCTCCAGCGCAAGGTCCATAAAGAACCTATCCATGCCGCGCAACTGCCAGGCGATCTCGAAGACCGAACCCATGCGGTACCGGATATGCTTAGGCCCGCCGTCGTTCATTGCATCGATCACCCCGGGGAGGGCGGAGAAATCCCACCAGGAAGGGTCCGGCCAGGGATGGGACCTGAGGTCCGATATGGTCTCGGCTCCGGAAAGAACCGGGACATTTTCCTCGTAGCTCCCGGCGTCGTTGGACTGGACCCTGAAATAGCGTCCGAAGATATCGTAAGCCGTGCCGTCGGGAAGCTTCATGCGCCACATGCGGGCCGGGGTGGATCGGCTGAGCACCCTCCACTCTTCCCCGACGGCGCCGGGCAGGAAGCTGGATTCAGGGGGCCTGCAGAACTGATCGTAGGAGACCACCCTGCAGTCCACCTCCAGAGCCCTGAGTATGCGCTCCCAGGACAGGTCGAAGTAATCCTCGGCTCCGGGCACGAAGGGAGGCAGGGCGAAGTGCTTGGACAGCTTTTCCCAAATCTCCGTGGTGGCGAGGAAATCGACCGGGAGACGATCAGGGCGGCCGCCCGAGAGGGCAAGGGTTACCCGTTCCCTGGAGTTCATACCTACTCCTTTTCCTTATAGGAAGCCCGGTCGGCGTAGTAGTCCGGGGTTCGGGTCCCGGGCTTCCTGAACCAGACCGGCGCGTCGACGCCGGAGTACAGGACGACGTTGCCCCACGGTTCGAAGCCGCCGGTGCGCACGATGAACTTGGCGTCCTTGGGATATCGGGCTATGAGTTCCGCGTGGGGCACCGTTTCCACCGCGCACCGATCGCTGAGAGCGGTCACCTTCTTGAAGAGCTCCGGATTGTAGTCCCGCTGCTCTTCCGCAACGATGCACCGCTCGTAGATGAAATCGCTCATCACCAGGTCCAGGATCTGCGCGATGCCCGGCAGGTCCGCCTCGATGGCAAGATCGATGCGCTTGGCGTCCTCCGGAATGGGGAAACCCGCATCGGAAATCACCATGCAGTCGCCGTGCCCCATGTCCGCTATGGCCTCGTTGAGATATTTATTGAGTATTCTTCCCTTCTTCATCCTATCTCCTTCTTCCGCAGAGGAGTACCGTCGACGGCCTCCCGGGTCGGTATGGATTCCACAACCCCTTCCTTGGAGACCGAAAGGCTTGCGGCCTTGTTCGCAAAGTCGGCGGCACCAACCAGGTCGAGACCTTCTCCCAAAGCGACCGCCAAGGCGGCGCTGAAGGTGTCTCCCGCGCCGGTGGTGTCCGCCACCTTGATCTCATAGGTCGGAAGGGAAAGGTCCAAGCCCTCGTCCGCTATATGGACCCCGTCCTTGCCGAGGGTAACCACGGAGGCGACGCCGAAGCGCCGGTGCAGCTCCCGGGCAAGTTCGGGGCCGGAGCAGGGCTCCACGGGGTCCTTCCCGAGCATCTCGAGCGCTTCAGTCTCGTTTGGGGTTATATACGAGGCCATCTTGACTATCCGCTCCGGCACCGGCTGGAAGGGAGCGGGATTTAGGATGATGGGCACATTCCTTCGATGCGCGAGCTCCATCGCCCTGAAGACGGCCTGCAGGTTCGCCTCCAGCTGGACGAGGAGGAGGCCGCAGCCCGCCATGGATTCTTCCATCTTTTCGACGTCCCCTTCCGCCAGGGCCTCGTTCGCACCCAGATCTATCACGATCTCGTTCGAACCCGTTGCGTCCACCACGACGAAGCCGACCCCCGTGGGCTTGTCGGCCGCCCTGACCACGTAGGTCGTATCCACCCCCTCCGAGTTCAGCATCGCAACGGCTGCTTCGCCGAAACTGTCGTTGCCGACGCAGCCGCAATACACAGCTTCTCCGCCGAGCCGGGCCACGGCTATGGCTTGATTCGAGCCCTTGCCCCCGTGGAGGGCCTTGAAGCCGCTCCCCCGCACCGTCTCTCCGGATTTCGGGAAACGGGCGCACGACATCGTCATGCCGACGGCGTAGCTGCCGACGACGGCGATCCGAGGTTTTCTATTCATGTGCGTATCCACCTTAAGGAAGGGACCGCCCTTCGGGCGGCCCCTTAGGGCATCAGCCGATAGGTTCGCCCTTCTTGAGCTTATCGAGGTACTCGTCGATGTTGCCGGAATCCACCCTGAGGATTCCCGTATCCACGCTCTCCAGCTTCTTCTTGTTCACGATGCTCTCGTAGAGAGCCTTCACGGGAAGGTAGCCCTGCATGAAGGGGTACTGGCTCAAGGAAGCCTTGGTGATGCCGGCCTTGATGTTGTCCAAGGTCAGGGGCACCAAGTCGTGGCCCACGTGGATGATGTTGGTCTTGCCGAGGCGCTTGAGGACCAGGCCGGTAGCGGGGGTGGTGGCGGCGTCCAAAGAAGCGATGCCCGTAAGGTCGGGGTTCGCGAGTATGGCGTTCTCGATGGCCGCGAACTGAGCCTGCTCCTCCCAACCGGTGCTCACGGTGTTGATTATCCTGATCCCGGGATACTTCGCGATGCCTTCCCGCACGCCCTTCTCCCGGTCCTGGGACCAGGAAGCGGCCGCCTCGCCGGTGATGATGAGGATCTTGCCGGAGCTTCCCATGTACTCCTTGACGATCTCCGCCTGTACCCGGCCGGAGTTGACCAGGTTCTGCCCATAAAAGGCCATGCGCTTGGACCCCTCGGCGTCGCTGTTGAAGGTCACCGTAGGAATTCCGGCAGCAATGGCCTTATCGATCATGGGGTTGAGGGCTTCGCCGTTGACGTTGGAGATGGCCAAACCGTCCACCCTCTTCGTGATGGCGTTCTCTATGAAGGCGACCTGCTCATCCACTTTGATGCCGATGGGGCCGATGAACTCAACCTCCACGCCGAACTCCTTGCCCGCGGCAAGGGCTCCGGCCTTGATCACCTGTCCGAATTCTATGCCCGTATCGTGGTAGACCACGCTGATGCGCAGCTTCTTATTCGCCGGTTCGGCGCCGCCGCCTGCGAAAGCCGATGCAACGGCGACTACGGAAAGCGCGGCGCAGAGGATTCCCTTGAACTTCATGGTTCACTCCTTTACAATGAGAGGTGAGTACGGCTAGGCCGTACTTGACGATGAGAGTATGTAAAAACCTCCTTCCCCTTTGCCTTGGCGGGTTCAAAGGGCGTTCTGTATGATCAGCTCCCGAGTCGCTTCCTGTGCAGACAGGGTAGCGGCGAGGGAGCCGTTCTTCAGCACCATGATCCTGTCGCTTTCCGAAAGCACCTCCGGAAGCTCGGATGAAACGATGATCACCGACAGGCCTTCCTCCCTGAGACGCTTGATGATGCGGTAGATTTCCGCCTTGGCGCCCACATCGATGCCCCGGGTCGGCTCGTCGATGAGGAGTATCTTGGGCCGGAGGGCAAGCCATTTCGCGAGGATGACCTTCTGCTGGTTTCCCCCGCTCAGGGCCCTGATCTTCTTGAAGCGGTTCTCCGCCTTGACGTTGAAGGAGCTCATGGAAGAGTCGCAGATGCGCACCATCTCGCCGGTCTTGAGCCTGCCGAAGAGTCCGGAGATATCTTCGCCCAGGGCCGTATTCACGTTCTCCATGATGCTCATGTCGGGGAAGATTCCGGCGTCCCGCCTGTTCTCAGGCACCATCGCGAAGCCCTTCTTCATGGCCTCCGCGGGGTTCCTGTTCCGCATGGGAACGCCGAAGGCGTACATCTCTCCGGACCAGTCGGGAGCAAGGCCGAATATGGTCTCCAGCAGCTCCGTGCGGCCTGCCCCCTGCAAGCCGTAGATGCCCAGGATTTCCCGCTCGTGGAGTGTAAAGGAGATGCCCCGCAGTTTCCCCGGCAGGGACAGGTTCCGCACCTCCAGAATGGGCTTCGAGAGATCGGCGCAGCAGCTATGGTTCCGGCTCAACTCCACGGCCAGTTCTTTGCCCGCGATGAGCCCGATGATCTTCTCGGGATCCGTGTCCGCCGTCCTATAGGACCCGATATAGGTGCCGTCCCGGAGCACGGTGATCCTATCGGAAAGGCGGAACACCTCCTCCATGCGGTGGGAGATGTAGATGATGGTCACGCCCCGGGATTTCAGATCCGCCAGCACGGTAAAAAGCCGTTCGGACTCTTTGACCGTCAAGGCGGAAGTCGGCTCGTCCAATACCAGGATTCGGGCATTCCTGCTTATGGCTCTGGCGATCTCCACCAATTGCTGATTCGCCACGCTCAGGTTTCCCACCCTCTCGCCGGGAGAAACCGCCGCCCCCAAGAGGTCCAGGATGCGCACGGTCTCTTGAGTCATGGCGTCCCAACGGACCCTGCCCTTTCCCTCCTCCCGCTCCCTTCCCAGGAACACGTTCTCCGTAACCGTCAAGTTCGGGCAGAGCCGCAGCTCCTGGTATACGATGCCGATGCCGTGGTGCAGGGAATCCTGCTGGCTGTGGAAGAGCACCGCTTTACCGTCAAGCAGGATTTCCCCCTCGTCCGGCCTGTACTGCCCGCCCAGCGCATTCATGAGGGTCGATTTGCCGGCCCCGTTCTCCCCGACCAGGGCATGAAGCTCCCCCTGATCGACTGCGAAGGAGACATCCTTGAGGGCCTGGACGCCGGGGAAGGATTTCCCTATGTTCCGGAACTGCAGTATCGGCATCATGACGCCTTCCCGTGCCGGGTCCACATATCCACCGCCACCGCGGCGATGATCACGAAGCCGATGATCATCATCTGCCAGAAGGGAGATATGCCGAGCAGGATGATGCCGTTGTTCAGGACACCCATGATGAGAACGCCGATCAGGGTGCCCACGATGGTGCCGTCCCCGCCCTTGAGGGTCGTGCCCCCGATGATGACCGCGGCGATGGCATTGAGCTCCATCCCCTGGCCGGTCGTTCCCTGGACGTTGCCCAGGAAGGCGATGTTGAGCAGCCCGGCAAGGGCGGAAAATACTCCCAGCAGGGTGAACGCCGCGATCTTGACCCACCGTTCATTTATGCCGGAGGCCCGGGCTGCGGGGCTGCTGCCGCCGACGGCCTTCATGTGGAAGCCGAGCAGGGTTTTGCCGTACACCAGGAAGGCGACCAAGGTTATGCCGAGGAAGATGAGGCTCATAATCGGAAGGGGGCCGAGCTTCCCCTGGCCTGCCTGCAGGAATAGGCCCAGATGCGGACTGGCGACGGTACGGGGCGATATGTTGACGACCCGCCCGTTGCTGACGATGAGGGCAAAGCCCCTGGCTATGTTCATCATGCCCAGGGTCACGATCATGGCGGGTATCCGTCCGTAGGTGACGAGGAACCCGTTGAGGAATCCGAAGAGGGCGCCGGCACCCAGCCCGACGAGTACGGCAAGCCACAAGCTCGCCCCGCCGGTAAGGAGGACGCCGCACAGGATCGCCGCAGCGCCGTATATCGAACCCACCGACAAGTCTATCTCCCCGGCCACAATGACCATGGTCATGCCCATGGCGATGATCCCCAGCAAGGAGACCTGGCGCAGCACGTTGATGAGATTGTTGGCGTTGAAAAAGTACGGCGAAAGCAAGGAGAACACCAGAAAGATGGAAGAAAGGGCCAAAAGCACACCCAACTCCCTGATGCGGGAGATGCTACCCAAGGCATTCCTAAACCGATACTGCGTCATGAACCACTCCTCCAAATCATTTAAGAAAACGTTTTACCATCAGAGGCTGGAAAAAGGCCCCTAATGGACTGCGGCGACGCTCCCTTGATCCACCAGCTTGGGAGCAAAGGTTATCTTGCGTTCCGCCGGAGTCTCGCCGCGCATCAAGCTGAAAAGAAGCTCCGCCGATGAAGTGCCGAGGGCGTAGGCGGGAATTTCCACCGTGGTGATCGAGGGGCGCAGTACAGGGGGGAATACGATGTGGTCGAATCCCGCTATGGAGACGTCTTTCGGAACATCGAAACCCCGTTCCTGCAGCTTATGGAGGGCCCCCAGGGCCATAAGGTCGTTGGAGGCAAATAGGGCGGTAAAGTCGGCCTTCCGCACGTTAAGCAGCTCGTCGACTCCGCCGTAGCCCCCGTCGTATTTGTAGTTGCCCTCAAGTATCATGCGCTCATCGGGATCTATCCCGCGTTCCCTCAGGGCCGCCAAGAAGCCGTCCTTGCGCTGCCGGGCGTTGTGGGTAGCCAGGGGGCCGGAAATGAAGGCTATGCGCCGGTGTCCCCTATCGAGCAGGTAATCCGTCAAAAGGCGCGCGCCGCTGAAGTTGTCGAAGTAGACGCCCGGAACATCGGGCATCTCGTCGATGTAGCGCTCGATGAAGCAGAAGGGGTATCCCGCCTTGCTGAAGGATTTAAAAACTTCGTTGTATTCGCTGGTGTTCTGGGTCGTGAAGAGTATGCCGTCGGCGACCCTCCCTTTCAGGAGCTGGATGTACTCCTGCTCCTTTTGGGCATCCCCGTCGGTGTTGCAGAGGAAGCATCCGAAGCTGTACTTGTTGCAGACATCCTCGACGCCCCGGGCAAGCTCGGAGAAGAAGGGGTTGCGGATATCGGGAAGCACCAGCCCGATGGTGTGGGACCGCTTGGTGATCATGCTCCGGGCAACGACGTTGGGCTCGTACCCGAGTTCGCCGATGATGCGCCGAATGCGCTCCACCGTCTCCTCCCCCACCCCTTCCCGCTTGTTGTTGATCACCCGCGAGACGGTAGTTATGGAGACCCCCGCCAGGCGGGCTATGTCTTTTATCGTTGCTTTCTTTTCCATGGTATCCCTAGAGAAAACGTTTTAGTTTAACGTTTTCTCTAGGAGGATACACCCCGTTTCCCCAACTGTCAAGAAAAAGTTTTGAAAATAGAAAACTGGGGTAAAGCCGCGTACCCCGGGCGCGCAGGCCGAAGAACCCTCAGCCCAGGGCGGCCACGGCCTCTATCTCCACCCGGGCGCCCAGAGGCAGACCCGCCACGGCCACGGTGCTCCGGGCCGGGGGCATTTCGGGGAAAAACTCGGCGTAGACCGCATTCATGGACGAGAAGTCCGCCATGTCCGTCAGAAACACCGTGGTCTTGAGCACCCGGTCCCGGGAGCTCCCCGCGGCGGCCAGTATGGCCGACACGTTCTCCAGGCAGCGCCGGGCCTGCTCGGCCACGCCGCCCTCGACGAGCTTGCCCGTGGAAGGATCCAGGGGCGTCTGCCCGGACACGAAGAGCAGGCCCGCACCGCCGTGGATGATGCCCTGGGAATAGGGCCCGATGGCCGCGGGGGCCGCCTGGGTATGCACCGCCTTTTTGGACATGGTCGCCTCCTCTTACCCGAAAACCCCGAACCCGTTCAGGAAGACCAGGATGATCAGGGCCGGGGCTATGAACTTGATGAACACATATACCACGGACCGGCCGAGGCCGGAAGACGCCGTCGCGGGGGCCCCCTTGGCGAGCTCCGCCATGAAGTCCGCCTTGGAAAGGCGCCAGCCGGCGACCACCGCTATGGCCAAGCCGCCCAGGGGCAGGAGCAGGTTCTGCTGGACGAAGTCGAAGAGGTCGAAGACGCTGCGCCCCAGGATGAGGAAGTCCGACAGCGGCCCCTGGGAGAGGGTGGCCGGCACGCCCAGCACGAAAATGCCCGCGGCGGTTATGGCAACGGCCCGGCGGCGCGACAGCCCGGTTTTACCCGTAAGCCAAGCCACGGGAACCTCAAGCAGGCTTATCATCGCCCCCGTGGCCGCCAGGGCGGCCAGGGAAAAGAAGAGGACCGTAAAGAGGCTGCCCAGGGGCATCTTGCCGAAGACCGCCGGAATGGAC
The DNA here is from genome assembly GCA_964446515.1 of uncultured Treponema sp. Classification (GTDB taxonomy): domain Bacteria; phylum Spirochaetota; class Spirochaetia; order Treponematales; family Breznakiellaceae; genus CAYUPG01. Next base: position 1,694 of record CAYUPG010000010.1, on the reverse strand, counting down.
ACGAAGAGCAGGGAGGGCCCCGACGCCGGCTCGAAGCCGAAGGCGAACACCGCCGGGAATACCGCCAGGCCCGCCAGTATGGACACCAGGGTATCCGCCAGGGCGACCCGGGCGGCGTTGGGGACCAGGCGCACGCCCTCGGGCATGTAGGACCCGTAGGTGGTCATGGTGCCCATGCCCAGGGAGAGCTTGAAGAAGGCCAGACCCAGGGCGGAAAGCACCACCGCCCCGGAAAGCTTCGCCGGATCGGGGGCGAAGAGGAACTCCACCCCGGCGAAGGCCCCCGGAAGGGTCAGGGCGCGGATGTCGCAGATGATGAGGAGGACCAGCAGGATGGGCATGGTGAGCCGGGTGGCCCGCTCTATGCCCTTGGCCACTCCGCCGAGAAGGATGAGGGACACCAGAAGTAGGACGCCCGCCTGCCAGAGCAGGGGCTCCCAGGTTCCCCCCGCCAGGGAGGCGAAGGAAGCCGGCCCCAGGGGGCCGGAGCCGCTGAGGGCGGCGTAGGCGGCCTTGGGGATGTAGGCGAAAACCCAGCCGGCCACGTCGGTGTAGAAGGCCATGATCAGAAAGGCGGCCAGCACCCCCGAATAGCCGATGAGGCCCCAGGCCTTCTCCCCCGGCACGGCGGCCGAATAGGCCCCCACGGCGTCCCTGCGCAGTTTGCGCCCCAGGGCATGCTCCGCCACCAGGATGGGAACGCCCACCAGGGCCACCGCCGCCAAATAGGTCAGCACGAAGGCCGCCCCGCCGTTCACCCCCGCCATGAAGGGGAATTTCCAAATGTTGCCCAAACCGACCGCCGAGGCCACCGTGGCCGTAAAGGCCCCGACGGTGGTGCTGAAACTATCCCGCTGCTGCATAGACGGATAGTTGTACCCGGCGCCGACCCTTTAGGCAAGCGCCGGGCAGTCCCGCCTATCAGGCGGGAAACCAGCGGGCCTTGGTGAACACCAGGCGGCAGGGGTCGCCGGGCACGAAGTCCGAGCCCCGCCTGGGCTTCTGGATGCGGATCTCCGCAGCCCCAACCTCCGCCAGGTAATCCACCATATCTCCGAGATAGGTCCTGCGGAGTATGCGCGCCCGGACCCCCGGGCCCTCCCCCTCCTCCAGGGCTATCTCGCTGGGCCTGCAGGCCATTTTGAAGACGTCGCCCTCCCCGTCGGGCCGCAATCCCACTTCCCCCGCCGTCTCGGCGCCTGAGACCACGTAGGCGTTTCCCCGACGCGTCACGGGAATGAAGTTCGACAGGCCGATGAAGCTGAAGACGAACTCGTTGGTCGGACGATCGTAGATGCCCAGGGGCGTATCCACCTGCTGCACCACCCCGTCCCGCATCACCAGCATGCGGTCCGACAGGGCCATGGCCTCCGCCTGGTCATGGGTGACGAAGATGATGGTCAGATCGAATTTCTTCTGCAGATCCTTGATCTCGAAGCGCATCTCCTCCCGCAGCTTGGGATCCAGGTTGGACAGGGGCTCGTCCAGGAGCATGATCTTCGGATTTATGGCGATGGCCCGAGCCAGGGCGATGCGCTGCTGCTCGCCGCCGGAGAGCTGCTTGGGGAATACGTGCTCCTGCTTGGCCAAACCCGTGTACTTCAGGGCCCGGGCCACCCGCTCGTGGATCTCCTGCTTGGGAAGCCTCCGGATCTCCAGGGGGAAGGATACGTTGCGGTACACGTTCAGGTGCG